>JAJYGY010000061.1 GCA_021790555.1 bacterium | reverse complement strand
GTCGTCGCCCACGGCCACGGGGACCGCGACAGCGACGGATTCGCCGACGGTGACACCGACGGATACGGAAACTGCGACCCCGACCTCGTCGCCCACGGCCACCGGGACCGCGACTGGGACGGATTCTCCGACGGTGACCTCGACGGATACGGAGACGGCCACGCCGACGTCGTCGCCCACGGCCACCGGGTCCGCGACAGCGACGGACTCTCCAACAGTGACGCCGACGGATACGGAGACGGCGACCGCGACGTCGTCGCCCACGGCCACCGGGACAGCCACGCCGACGGATTCCCCGACATGGACGCCGACGCCGACCGGGTCGGCCACCGCCACCCCCACCGCGTCTCCGACGGGCACGGAAACCGGGAGTCCGTCGCCGACCGCCTCGCCTTCGGCGAGCCCGACCCGTACGCCCAGCGCGACCCCCTCGTTGAGCCCCACGGCCTCGCCCAGCGCGACCCCGACCGGGACGCCGACGGCCACGCCGTCGCCCAGCCTGACCATGACGGAAAGCCCCACGCCCCTGCCCACGTCCACGCCAACCTCCTCGCCGACGCCGCTGGTTCCGTCGGCCACCCCCACGGTCACGCCCACGGTGCCCACGCCCACCATCACCCAGACCTTCAGCGTCACCGACACGCCCCTGCCCACGGCCACGCCCGACGTGCCGGCCGTGCTTTCCACCAACATCTTCAACCCCCTGCGCGGCGCGCCCCTGGTGATCTCCTGCAAGGCCCCCCAAGACGGCCGGGTGACGGTGAAGGTCTTCGACCTTTCCGGTGAACTGGTGCGGCCCGTGTTCGACGACACGGTGACGCACGGGCTGTGGTTCCAGGCCACCTGGGACGGCCGGAACTACGACGGCAGCACCGTGGCCTCGGGGGTGTACTTCGTGAGCGTCCGGGGGGCCGGGATCAGGAGCATCCGCAAGGTCATCGTCCTCAAATGAAGAAGACGGCATTAAAATGAATTTTGAACATCTTTCCGGGTGATGTTTGGATGATCGGTTTGAAGAAGGGCGCACGGAGTGAGGGACCCATTCGCGCCCCTCCAGGTGGTTTTTCCGTCCGAGGGTGTATTGGGAGTGGATCCAACTTCGAGGGCGGTAAGCTTATGGACTACATGGAGATTTCCCGGCGGTGTCAGAAAGCCTCTTTAACAGGCCGTTGAAAAACAGTCCTTGACGGCCTGTGTACCCCGCAAAAGCCTTGCTTTTGCGGGGTGTTCCTATACTGGGTACGCGAAAAAGGCCGCATCAGCGGACTTTTTCAACAGCCTGTTAATCACTTCGGTGCCGGGAAAGTCGGTCTCACGACCATCGCGGTAAAATGAGAAAGCCCCGGAGGCGGCCCCGGGGCATTTCGAAGCTTGGGCCGGGAGTATCATTTGGACCCGGACCTGATCCTGGCCACATGCGCTTTGATGGTGGCCGCGATGGCTGGGTTGGTCATGAGGATTCTGTTGAAGTCGTCCTGGTAGAGGATGTAAAGTTGTGTCTCGGCTTCGGTTTTCACTGTGGCCGAGCGGGGTGAATTGGTCACCAGGGCGCTTTCCCCAAAATACTCCTCTGGATAGAGGGTCTTGACCTGTTTTCCGTGGACCCAAACCGACACTTTTCCCGACGAAATCAGGTAAAAGGCATCACCCTTCTCCCCCTGCCGGATCACCTCGTGCCCCGCCGGGTAACGCCGCTTGCGCATGGCCCCCATCAGCTTGTCTAGCTCCTCCAGCTTCAAGGAATAGAGAAAATCCACACCGTGAAGGCAGTCGCGGAGCTTGCGCACTTCGAGGCGGAAATCAGGTGTTGGGGCGGTGGGAGTCATGGCTCCTCCAGAATGAGAGATTTTTATACCTGGCCTAAATTCATTCACATACTTATATAAGGTTCCCTTTATGACGCCGAAAGCGTGAAGACAAAAGCCACAAATATTTAACAAATAAATTAACTATTAAATTATCTCAAAATTTACATATAAATATTACTGAATTTTCCATTTGGCCTATGTGATATTAATCACAAGAACAAGTTTGTAAAACGCGCGATCAGGATTTCGAAGTCCCTGCTCCTCCGGTGCGGGCGTATCGCGGTCCAATGGAATTCCTAAACAGCGACGCGTTGCCTCGCAACTTTCTTTATAATGGCCTGCGAACTGGACATGGCCTCCGCGGCGGGCCTAGAATGGCCCGTCTCCTTTTCCGGGCGGCCCTTGGCCAAGAACGCTCCCCCCATTCCCGAAGCCGACCCCAGGGCCTTCTTTGAAACCCTCAGGGCAGATCCGGACCTGGACGGCCGGCTGGTCCACGTGGAGGCCATCCCCGGCCGCGACGGCGCGTACCAGGAACCCGGGGAGCCCCTGCCCGCGCCCCTGCTCCGGGAGCTGCGGCGCCGGGGCATCCACAAGCTCTACCGCCACCAGGCCCTGGCCCTGGACGCCAGCCGGCGCGGGGAGCACGTCACGGTGGTGACGCCCACGGCCTCGGGCAAGACCCTCACCTACCTGCTCCCCGTGCTTTCCCGGCTGCTGGAGGAGCCGGAATCCAAGGCCCTCTTCCTGTTCCCCATCAAGGCCCTGGCCCAGGACCAGCTCGGCCTGGCCGAGGAGTGGATGGAGGTGCTCAACGGCGGGCGCGCCCCGGCGGGCGCGAAGGGCGTGGGCAAGCGGGCCGCCGCCTTCCGGGCCGCCATCTACGACGGCGACACCAGTTCGCACCAGCGGGGAAAGCTGAAGGCCGACCCGCCCTCCGTCGTCATCACCAACCCGGACATGCTGCACCTGGGGATGCTGCCCTTCCACGCCTCCTGGGGGAAATTCCTCGCCGGCCTGCGCTTCGTGGTGGTGGACGAGGCCCACAGCTACCGGGGCATCTTCGGGGCGCACGTGGCCATGATCCTGCGGCGCCTGCGCCGGCTCTGCCGCTTCTACGGGTCGGACCCCCGCTTCCTTTTCCTTTCCGCCACCGTCGCCAACCCGGGGGATTTCTCGGCCCGCCTGCTGGGCCAGGCCACCACGGTGGTGGACCAGAACGGCGCGCCCTCGGGCGAGCGGCTCTTCGGCCTGTGGAACCCCCTGGGCAGCCCCTACCGCGAATCCACCGAGCTGTTCGGAAGGATGGTCAAGGCCGGCTTCAAGACCATCGCCTTCACCAAGGCCCGCAAGATCACCGAGCTGATGACCAAATGGGCCTGGGAGGCCTGGCCGGAGACGCGTTCCGGCGTCCAGTCCTACCGGGCCGGGTACCTGCCCCAGGAGCGCCGCGAGATCGAGCGGCGCCTCTTTTCCGGCGAACTGCGCGGGGTCATCTCCACCTCTGCCCTGGAGCTGGGCATCGACGTGGGCGGCCTGGACGCCTGCGTGCTGGCCGGCTACCCGGGCACCATGATCTCCACCTGGCAGCGTGCCGGACGGGTGGGCCGCTCGGGCCGGCCCTCGCTGGTGATGATGGTGGGCCTGCAGGACGCCATGGACCAGTACTTCATGAACCATCCGGGCTTCTTCTTCGCCAAGCCCACCGAGCACGCCCTGCTTCCGCTGGAGAACCGGGTCATCCGCGACAAGCACCTGCAGGTGGCCGCCGAGGAACAGCCCCTGGAGCCGGAGGACGCGGCCCTTTTCGGGGAGGGCTTCCTTAAGCGGGCCGAGGAGCTGTGGCGCCTGGGCTTTTTGAGGAAGTCCGCCGAGGGCCGCTACCACGGCGCCGGCCGGCGTGGGGGCGCGGCCCGGGCCGTGAACATCCGCTCCACCGGCGAGAACTTCAGCATCGAGGCGCTGGACCCGGCGGGCCGGCCGCGCCTGATCGGCAGGATC
>JAJYGY010000334.1 GCA_021790555.1 bacterium | reverse complement strand
CAGCAGGCCCTCGGCCCGGCCCAGCTTCACGCCGCGGTCGGCCCAGCTGTAGCCCAGGTAGTTGAGCGCCTCGGCCTGCCGGGGGTTGTCGCGGATGACCTTCTCAAGCTCCCGCTCGGCCTTGGGAAACTGGCCGGCCTTGTCGTAGGTGACCGCCAGCTCGAAACGAAGGCCGGTCCCCGGCTTCGCGCCCTTCAGGCCCTGCTTCAGCACCTCCTCGGCCTCGGAGAAGCGTTTCTCGTCGCGCAGGCCCGAGGCCAGCAGGCCGCGCAGGTCGTCGGAATCGGGATTGGCCTCAAGCCCCTGCTTGAGCACCTGGATGGCCCGGGCCGTGCGGCTGGTCTGCTCGAAGACCGAGGCCAGCTGGGCGTACACGGGCTCGGCCCCGGCGTTGCGCGAAAGGGCCTGGTAGAAGGCGTCCTCGGCCTGGCCGAAGCGCCCCTGCTGGGAAAGCGCCACGCCCAGGCCGTAGAGCCGGGCCACCTGCATGCCCTTGGCGGTGTCGGAAAGCGAGCGGAAATCGTCCTCGGCGCCCTTCCAGTCCGAAAGCTGCAGGCGGCACAGCCCCCGGTAGAGCCGGGCGTCCTGGAGGTCGGGCCGCTCCTTCAACATGTCCGAGAACATCTGTCCGGCCCAGGTCCAGTCGCCGGCCCGGTAGACGGCGTGGGCCGCCGCGCTGCTCAAGGCCAGGTTGTCCGGGTCCCGCGACAGGCCCTGGCAGTAGGTTTCCACGGCCGTCAGGGGCCGGCCCTGGGTCTCCTGCAGCAGCCCCAGCTGGAAGTAGGCGTTGAGCAGGTCCGGCTGCTGGGAGATGACGGCGCGGTATTCCTTCCCGGCCTCGCGGCCGCGGTTGAGGCTGCCCAGGCAGCGCGCCATCTCCAGCCGGCAGGAGGCCGAACGCGGATGCCGCTTCAGGGCCCCCCGCAGCAGGTCCAGGGCCTCGTGGTAGCGCCGCCGCAGCATGTCCAGCGCGGCCAGGGAGCGGACGGCCTCCAGGTTGTCGGGGTCGAGCTTGACGGCCTCCTGGTAGGACCGCTGGGCGGACTCCGCGTCGTCCTGCTCGACGTACAGGGCGCCCAGCTTCACCCGCAGGTCGGCGTCGGCAGGGTCCTGGGCGGCGGCCTCCTTCAGCACGCCGGTGGCCTGCTTCACCTCGCCCATGTCCAGCAGGGTTTCGGCCAGTTCCGTGTGGAGGTAGCGCGAGCGCGGGTCGTGTTCAAGGGCCCGCTTCTGCAGCAGCACCGCCTCCTCGCCCGCCCCGTTGAGGATGGCCCACTGGCTGGCCGCGTAGTAGTAGCTGGCGCGGAAGCGCTCGTCCATGGCGTGGAAGTCCTCTTCGCCGGGCTTCACCGCGGGCGCGGCGGAGGCCTGGGCGGCCGGGCTGGCCGGCCGGGGCGCGGATTCGGCGCCCAAAACCCCGGCCAGGGCCAGGAGGGACAGGGCTGCGGGCAGGATGATTTTCAAGGTTTTCCTCGCTTTCAGGACCGGGCAGGCAACAAAAAGGCAGCCCCAGGGCTGCCGGCCGGCTTCCCAGGCACCGCGGCGGAAGCGCCCGGGGTCAGAACAGCTCGAAGCGCTTGTCCGCCTGTCTCAGGCGCGAATTGGAGATAAGGAGGAACTGCATCAGCAGCTTGGCGCTGATGCGGGGGTCGGACTGCATCATGTCCTTGAAGCACTTGCGGGTCACCACCAGCAGCTCGGAATCCTCCGAAACCCTGGCCGAGGCCGAGCGGGGCCCGTCGTCGATGAGCGACATCTCCCCCACGAAATCCCCGGCGCCCAGCTCGGCGATGACCATCTCCCCCTTGGGGGACTTCTTGAAGACCTCGACCCCGCCGCGCAGCACCACGTAGAGCACCTCGCCCGGCATGCCCTCCACGAACAGGGTGGTTTCCTTCTTGTAGGGCTTGACGAAGGAAAGCTTGGCCACCTGGTAGATTTCCTGCTCGCTCAGGTGGGAAAAGAGGGGAATCTTCTGCAGTTCCCGCCAATCCGGCGCTTCACTCATGGTGCGCGTCCTCCCGGTGCCTTCGGAAATAGGACGGCCCGAAGTGCGAAGGGTTCAACAAAAACATAACAAAATAGTTGCGGGACACGCCAGACTACCAACAAGCGTCCGGACGGTCAAGGTTCCTGCCCGCCGGGCAGCGAGCGCAGGGCCTCACGGGTCCGTGACAGGCCTTCCAGGGGGGCCGCCAGGTCGGCCCGCAGCCGGCGCAGGTCCTGCACGGTGTCGACGTCGTACCAGGGATCCAGCCGCCCGGCACGCAGGCCCAGGCCGGACAGGCGCGCCTCGGTCTGGTCCAGCACCCTCGCGGTGCTCCAGTCGATGCCCCGGAAGATCTCCGGAAGGGGCCGCGACAGGCCCACCAGGCAGTAGCCTCCGTCCTCGGCCGGGCCCAGCACGCAGGGGCTTCCCGATTCCAGCAGCCGGAAGGCGGTCTGGATGTGGCTCAGGGGAAGCGTGGGATGGTCGCTGCCCACGGCCGCCACGGCGGTGAAGCCCGAGGCGAAGGCGCGCCCGAAGGCGTCGGTCAGCCTCCCGCCCAGGTCCTCCCCGCGCTGCTCCAGCAGGGGATGCCCGCCCGGCGGGGAGGAGGCCAGGCCTCCCAGGGGAGGCTCGGCCATCAGCAGCACGCGGACGCCCTCGATCCGGGAGAACCGGTCCACCGAATCGCGCATCATGGCCCCGTACAGGAGCGCGGCCTGGACCGGACTCAGGGGCGGGCACAGCCGCGTCTTCACCCTTCCGGGAACCGGGTCCTTGACGAAGACCAGCAGCGCGCGCACCCGGTCAGGCCCCCGGACCCGGCCCGCCGATCCTCCTTGAAAGCACGCGCCGCACATCCCTGTCCGAATCCAGGTCCTTCAACACCGCCCTGCCCACCCGCAGCGGCAGGACGAAGCGCAGGCCTGCCTCGAACTTCTTGTCCTGGGCCATGGCCTTCATCACGGCCGGCAGGGAAAGTCCCGGGGCCGAGGTGGGCAGGCCCAGGCGGGCCACCAGCGGCTCCACCGCCGCCAGTTCCCGGCGCCCGCGCGCTCCGGCCAGCCCCAGCCGGGCGGAAAGATCCACGGCCAGGCACAGGCCCAGGGCCACGGCCTCCCCGTGCAGCAGGCGGAAGGACGAGGCCGATTCCAGGGCGTGGCCGAAGGTGTGGCCCAGGTTGAGCAGGGCGCGCTCGCCCCGCCGGTCGAACTCGTCGCGCTGAACCAGGCGCCCCTTGTGCCGGACGCAGGCGGTGATGAGCCTCAGCACGGGGCCGGGTTCGGCCCGCAGCAGGGCCGTGGCCCGCCTTTGGATGAAGGCGAAGAGCACGGGGTCGAACAGCAGGGCCGTCTTGAGGGCCTCGGCCAGGCCGCAGCGCAGCTCGCGCGCGGGCAGGGTGGAGAGCAGCCCGGGGTCGATCAGCACCAGGCCGGGCTGGTGGAAGGCGCCCACCAGGTTCTTGATGCGGCCCCCGGGCGCGTCGAAATCCACGCCCAGCTTGCCGCCCACCGACGAATCCACCATGGCCAGGAGGGTGCTGGGGACCTGGACAAAGGGGATGCCCCGCTTGTAGGCCGCGGCCGCGAAGCCCCCCAGGTCTCCCACCACGCCGCCGCCCAGCAGGACCACCAGGGGCCGCCTTTCCCTTCCCTTGCCGAAGGCGGCCAGTGCCGAAAGGGCCCGGGCGAAGGCGGCGAAGGTCTTGTGGCGCTCGCCGTCCGCGACCAGGTGGCGGCCCAGGCAGGGCATGCCCGCCCCGCGCAGGGAGGCCTCCAGGCGCGGGCCCCACAGGCGGTGCACAGCAACCGGAAACCCGCCCG
>JAJYGY010000412.1 GCA_021790555.1 bacterium | reverse complement strand
GAACCAGCGCAGGCGCCTGGCCCAGCCGGCCCAGAAGGCCTCCGGGTTCCTGGCGGCCTTCTGCCACACCTTGGGGTCCTTCACGTTGGCCTGCTTGACGAAGGCGGCCGAGGGCTTGAACTTGCGCTTTTCGATCAGGAATGAATCCAGTTGCTCGGCCATGAGCGCCTCCAGGGAGGGTGGAATCACAGGGTCTTCAGGATCTCTTCCAGGGGGGTGGACAGGCCCACGTACATGGGCGTGTCCCTCTGGGTGTACAGGCTGGATTCGGTCTCGCGCAGCTTCTGCACCAGGTTGACGAACTGGTCGGCCTCGTTGCTTTCGAAGGCCACCACGAAGTCCTGGTCGTCGATGCCGAAGGAATAGGACGTGTTGATCTTGACCATGGGGAAGGCCTTGGAGGTCTCGATGTGTCCCTTCATCACCCGCATCCTCTCCTCCAGGGGCAGCAGGTACCAGGGGCGGGTCTTCACGAAGGGATAGATGAACAGGTACTTGTAGGGCCCGGGGTACAGCTCGGGGTTGCCCTCGGACCGCTCGGCGTAGGGCGATCCCTTGAGCATGGCCATGTAGTTGAACTTCAGCTCGGCCCATTTCGAGAACTCGGTGCCGCGCTGGGCCCAGCCCAGGGAGTGGATGCCGTCCAGGCTGCGGCTCTTGTTCCACAGCATGAAGTCCATCTCGGCCTTCAGGCCGGCCGTGGAGAAGGCCTTCACCTCCACCTCGTCCCCGCGCGACTGGACGGCCTTCAGGAATTCGGCGGTGTCGGCGGCTTTCTTGGCCTTGTCCTGGCGCCTCCATTCCTGCGAGACCTTCCAGCACTGGTAGCTGACGAAACCCTTGCAGACTTCGACACCCCTGGAATGCCGGCCCTGGGGGGCGCCCTGGGGGGCTTCGGCGGGGTTGGAGGGGCGGGCGGAAGCGTCCTGGATGCCGGGCTGGGACATGGCAAAAACCTCTAGTTGAAGATGTCCATGACAGAAATCAAACCGCGAATTATCTTAGGATCGACCGAGTTTCTTGTCAACACGGGCAGGCCGGGCATTTTTTACGGATTTTTTCTTCAATTTACGGAATTTTGAACAGGATTCGTCAGGCGAAGCGGGCGGCGGCCTGGAATCCCGAGGCCACGGCCCCCTCGATGGTGGCGGGCAGGCCCGTGTCGGTCCAGTCCCCGGCCAGGCAAAGGTTGGGGACCGCGGTGTGCTGGGGCAGGCGGAGCCGCGCGCAGCCCGGCTCCATCAGGGGCGTGGCCCGCTTTTCCTTCAGCACCAGGCTGCGGATGACGTCGCCGGGCTGGAAGCCAGGCAGGTATTCCTGAAGCTGCCGGTGGAGCCTCTCCAGGACGGCCTCGCGGGGCAGGTCCACGAGGTCGAGGGCCTCGGAGCGCACGAAGCTGGTCCAGCTCTCCGGCCCGGCCGGCGTTTCGGTGAGGCGGGCCCGGTCGAAGGCCCAGTGGAAGTCCGGCTGGCCGCCATCCGGGCGCGCGAAGGCCCCCAGCGCGCGGTTGAGGAGGGGCTGCCGGGTCCGCAGGTGCACCGACACGATGGGCGAATCCTTCCATGCCGCCAGCGCCTCCAGGCCCAGGGCCCGCCGCCATTCCGGGGCGAAGAGCCTGGGCGCCAAAAAATGGGGCAGGGCCACCACGAAGGCCTCGGCCTTCTCCACCGCGCCGGATTCGTCGCGCAGGGCCCGGACGCGCCCGTTCTCGATTTCCAGCGATTCCACGCCCCGCTCCAGGCGCGCCGCGCCCCCGCCCGCCTCCAGGGCCCGGTCCAGGGCCGGCTGCAGCAGCCTCGAAAGGGGCAGGCGGGAAAACCCCAGGCTGGCCGCGAAGCCGCCGCGCAGGAAACCCTTTGACAGCACCGCGGCCAGGCCGGCCGCTCCGGCCCTGCCGGCCGAGGCGTTCAACGCCGCCAGGCAGAGCGGTTCCCAGAACTTGGCCACCAGGCCCGGCCCCTGGCCCGCCCGCGCCAGCCAGGCGGCCGCGCTGAGGGAGTCCAGCCCCGGATTCGGCAGGCCCAGGGCGGCCTTCAGCAGGTCGCCCCCCGCCAGCCGGCCCAGCTTCCACACCTGGGCCTTTTCCCGCGCGTCCAGCAGGCCGAAGGACTTCAGGCCCATGCCCAGGGCCAGCGGGCCGGGCAGGCTCGAGGCCACCAGCACCTCCTGCCTTCCCCCGGGCAGCAGGTAGGGCACCTGCAGGGGCCGCTGAAAGCGCAGGGCCTCCCAGGTTCCCAGGCCCTCCAGGAGCCGGCGGACCTGGCGGTAGGACCCGGCGAAAAGGTGCTGGCCGTTGTCGACCTCGTCCTCGAAACCCGGCAGGGCCTGGCTGGAGGCGCGGCCGCCCAGCTTGCGGCTCTTCTCGAAAAGCTCCACGCGCCAGCCCCGCCGCGACAGCGCCCAGGCCGCGGCGCATCCCGCCCAGCCTCCTCCGATGACCAACGCCCGTCGGGCCAAAACCGCTCCTCGGCTAGGGTAGGAAAAAGCGCCGCGCCACGAACCACAGCTTGAGGGGCGTGGAGACGCGGTAGCGCTTCCCGAAGACCCGGTAGCCGTCGTCCCGCATCCCCTTCAGCAGGCGGCCGTACACGTCCGCCATCAGGTCGGCCGGCCTCAGGTTTCCCCTCAGTTCCGCGCGCAGCCGGGCGGCCTTTTCAAAGCACTGGGCGGCCCAGGCGCCGTGGGATTCCAGCAGGGCCAGGCCGGCCGCGCCGGGCTCCCCCCGCAACCAGGCCTTTTCGTCCACGCCGAAGCGCCGGAAGGCCCCGGCCGGAAAATAGACCCGCCCCAGCCCGGCGTCCTCGCGGGCGTCGCGCAGGATGTTGGTCAGCTGGAAGGCCAGCCCCAGGGTCTCGGCGAACTCCCTTCCCCGGGCGATCTCCACGCCGAAGAGGGGCAGGCAGGCCAGGCCCACCACCCCGGCCACCTGGTGGCAGTAGCGCGCCAGCCCGGCCTCGTCCTCGAAACGGACCTCGTCGCGCAGGTCCGACTCGGCGCCGTCCAGCAGTTCCTTCAGCAGCGCGGGGGGGATGGCGAAGGCGCGGCACAGCCAGTCCAGCTCCTCGGCCAGGCCCTCCACGCCCCCGGGGGCCGGGGCCCGCCGGCCCGCCTCCAGGCCGTCCAGCCAGGACCGCCAGGCCTCCAGCCCGGCCCAGGCCTCCCCGCGCGAGGCGCTTTCGTCGGCCAGGTCGTCCACCACCCGGCAGTAGGCGTAGAGCACCCGCATGCCGCGGCGGGCCAGCCTGGGCATCAGCAGGCCTGCCGTCTCGAAGCTGCTTCCCCGGCTCTGGCGCCGGATGGACGGGGCCAGCGGAGGCGGCTCGGCCATGGTCCTGGAAAACCCGGGAGCCCTCACGCCAGCCTCCCCAGCAGGCAGCGCGCCGAGAGCAGGGCCCAGTCGCCCTTGCCCAGCCTGGGCCGGCGCGAAAGGGTGTCGAATCCCTGGGCCTCCACCTTGCGCAGCACCTGCATACCCCCCAGCCAGGTCAGGCGCAGCTCCATGCCCAGCCTGCCGGGCGCGCGCCGGGCCAGGTCCGCCCCCTGGCGGAACATGCCCCGTGTCCGCTCCACCTGCAGGGCCACCAGCCTCCCCAGGCCCGGGCTGAAGCGCAGGCGGCCCGGGTCCTCCACGCGCACGCCGTGCGCCTTCATCTCGTCCAGGGGCAGGTAGAGCCGGTCCCTGCCCGAGGCGTCCTGCCCCAGGTCCTGCCAGAAATTGGCCAGCTGCAGGGCCGTGCAGATGTGGTCCGACTCGCGCACCGAGCGTTCGTCGTCCCGGTCGAAAAGCCTCAGCACCAGGCGCCCCACCGGGTTGGCC
>JAJYGY010000253.1 GCA_021790555.1 bacterium | reverse complement strand
ATTTTCCTGGTTTTTTTGGACTTGGGTTGTCTCTTTCCGGACAGGCTGACGCGAAGGGTTTTCATCTTTTCCCGGCCCGCTTTTTGGCTTTTGGGATTCGAAAACAAAGGTGCCTCTTAGCGATTAAACTGTGACCGAAATCACCGGAATGATAGCACCCCCTCACACGGATTTCAAGGCCAACTTGATCCATTCCTCAAGGCGGACCTGCGGCCCCGCCTGCTCCAGGGCCTTGCGTGCCGCCTCCCTGGCCACCGCCGCGGAATACCCCAGGTTCACCAGGGCCGCCGCCACCTTCTCCATCCTGCCGTCCTCGGCGGCCGCGGCGGAGCCTTCACCCGGGCGCCGGCCGTCCTGGCCAGGGGCCAGGCCTTCCACCTTGTCCGAGAGCTCCAGGATCAGGCGCTCGGCCAGCTTCTTGCCCACCCCCGGCACCGCCACCAGGGCGGCCAGCCTGCGTTTCTTCACCGCCTCGCGCAGTTCGGCCGGGGACAGGGCCGAAAGCAGGGACAGGGCCACCTTGGGCCCCACCCCCGTCACCCCCAGCAGCAGGGTGAAGGCCTGCTTTTCGGCGGCCTCGGCGAAGCCGAAAAGCTGCTGCGCGTCCTCGCGCACGTGGAAATAGGTGAGCAGCCGCACCTCCTCCCCGCGTGCCGGAAGCGCGCGCAGGGTGGCCAGCGAGGCCGCCACCTCGTAGCCGACGCCCCCGGCCTCCACCAGGCACGCGTGCGGGCCGGACTCCAGCAGGATTCCCCTCAGGGACGCGATCATGCCTTGCCTCCTCCAGTGCGGGTCCGGACGGCCTTGGCGGCCGCCTGGCGCGCCAGCAGGCGCATGGGCCGGGAGCGCAGGGCGGCCACGGCCAGGCCCAGGGCGTCGGCCGCGTCGTCCGGCTTGGGCAGGCTCTTCAGCCCCAGCAGCCTCTGCACCATGAACTGGTTCTGCGCCTTGGTGGCGGCCCCCTGCCCCACCAGCGCCTGCTTGACGTGCTGCGGCGAGACCTCCACCGCCTCCAGCCCGGCCTGGCGCAGGGCCAGCAGGATCACCCCCCTGGCCTCGGCCACCAGCACCGCCGTCTTGACGTTTTTGGAGAAGAAGATCTGCTCCACCGCCGCCTCCCCGCAGCGGTGGCGCGCCGCCAGCGAGGACACGAAGGCGTGAAGCTCCTCCAGGCGGGCCGGGAAAGGCAGCGAGGACGCCGTTTCAAAGACCCCGAATTCCACGGCCTTCATGGCGAACCCGGACTGCTCCACCACGCCCCACCCCAGCCTTCCGTAGCCCGGATCCAGGCCCAAGACCTTCACGTCCGCCTCGAAAAAGGACCGCCGGCCGCAAAAAAGCCCCCGCCGCCCGACCGTGGGACACGGTAAGCAGGGGGGGCCTTCCTGTCAAGCCGGCATCAAGGCCTGTTTCAACGGCCCGCTAGAACTGGTACTGGTAGGCCAGCGAGCTGAAAAGCTCGCTGTAGGGGTTTCCGTAGTTGCTGATCCCCTGGGCCAGGTTGCTCTCCACGCTGTCCACCTGCGCCAAGGCCAGGGTCAGGTCCAGGCGGTGGCCGGGGGCCGGCACCCACCCGGCGCCCAGGGAATAGGTGGAACGGCTTCCCAGCAGCGGGCCCGGCACGCCCGAAATCGAGCTCAGGTTGGCGCTGTCGCTGGAATCATAATCCCATCCCAGGTAGGCGTTGAGGATGGCCGGGATGAAGTTGTAGTTGCCCCGCAGGCTGAAGCTGTTGGTGAAGGACTGGTAGGCGCCGGTGGCCCCGGCCAGGGCCAGGGGAGAATTGAAGGCGTCGTATCCCGTCGTCCCCAGGGAAGCGGCCCCGTTAAGGGTGGCCTGTCCCCAGTTCAGGACCGAGGCCAGGATGTAGGTCTGCGAACGGAAATCCGGCGACAGGGGCGCGGCGGACCTGTCCATGTAGTCGGTCAGCACCATGGAAAAGGTGTTGTTCCACGAGGCCGTGGCTCCCATGTCGAGGGTGTAGCCCAGGCTGCCGCTGAAGGTGCCGGCCAGGTTGTCCACCTTGTAGTTGTTGGCCGGGACGGTGTTGCCCAGGGAATCGGCCGCCAAAGTCTGGCCGCTGGCGTCGTTGACCTGCGTCTGAAGGCTGTATCCCAGGTTCAGGTAGGGCCAGTTCCGGGGGGCCACGTTGAGGTTGCCGGCCAGGTAGTCGGTGCGGGTGGTGGCGGGCAGGCTGTCCTGGAGGTTGTTGCGCCAGTCGTTGTAGGCCAGCGAGAAGGAGACCTGGTTGTTCCACAGGCCCTGCGAGAACGAGGACTCGAAGCCCCGGTAGTCGGGAAGCAGCCCGGGGTTGGCCTCGGTGGTGAAGCCGCCCGGCACGTAGCCGAAGCCGAAGTCGCCGCCCAGGTCGCGCCATTCGAAGTCCGCCTGGGTCTGGCTGGGCAGCACGTTGAGGTGGGCGCCGGCCACGTAACCCGTCCCCGAGGAAATGCTGAACTCGGAGGGGTCCTGGGCGAAGAAGCTCCAGCCCCCTTCCCCGTCCAGCTGCAGGTAGAGGGGCTTGATGTCCAGCTTGACGTCCGAGGTGGCCACGGTGTTGGCCTGCGGGTTGAGGCCCCCCTTGTCGGCCACGCTGGCGGTGTCGTCGTTGACCGTGACGTCGTTGAGGCCCCACTGCAGCCAGTCCGCGATGCCCCATTCGTAGCGGGCGCCGTAGAGGTACTGGGCGAAGGTGGGCAGGGTGGACCCGCCCACCACCCCGGCGCTGCCCGCGTCCACCGAACGCCGGGTCTGGCCCCAGACGCCGATCAGGCGGCTGTGGGCCTCGTAGGAGGCCCCGTCGTGGAGGTCCAGGCTGACGCCGCGGAGCAGGTAGAGGTTGTAGAGCGACAGTTCGGAGAAGCTGGGCGAGGAGTCGCCCAGGGTCAGGGTCATGTCGCCGGTGGCCACCGAGGCGCGGTAGCGGTTGACGGGCTGCTGGTCGGTGCGGTCCTCGTCGGTCTGGAAGACGTACAGGTTGTAGGTCTGGCCGGGGCCCCGGCCGGTGACGTCCAGGGTGCCCTCGTTGGTGCCGTAGGGACGGTAGACCAGGCCCACCGGCTGTCCGGTCACGGGGTCTCCCTGGGGCTGAGCCAGCACGGCCGCGTAGGTGGTGGCCAGCCTGACGCTGCCGTTCCAGAACCACTGCTGTTTTGCCGCCCCGGCCCCGCCCGGCTTGGTCTGGACGCGGAAGGTCCACTCCAGGCTGGACACCCTCCCCGCCGCGGTCCTCAGGCTGATCCCGACCCGGTGTTCCCCGTCCGCGATGTCCTTCCCCGGCAGGTAGGACACCAGGGTCTGGAAGGCGTGCAGGTCCTTGGTATCCGTGACCGGCTTTCCGTCGATGCTGAGCACGATCGACTGCAGGTTGACCTCCAGGTTGGACTGGATGGCCACCGTGATCACCGGCCGGCTGCTGTCCACCACGTCGCCCTCCTGGGGAGACAGGGCCGTGAGAACGGCCGCCTGGCCTCCGCCCGCCTGGCTGACGGAGACGAAATGGGGGTTGAGCTCGTAGTTGGAGGCCGGGTCGGTGGCCCTGCCCGCGGCGTCGTCGACTTCAATATAGTATTCCACCCCGGCCGGGGTCACGTCCCGGCCGGGAATGGTTCCCCGGTTGCCCGCATCGTAAAACCGATCGAAGTCCTCAAGATCCCGCTTGAATTCTGGCAGCGGGACCTCGGGGGGCCGTCGAACGGAGAGCCCCCGGTCGACGGCAAAGTAGCGCATGTAGACATACGTCAGGTAGTTCCCCCCGAGGAATGTCAGCAGAAAAAAGACAACGGGGATCGCCGACAGAACGATCAGGACAAGAAAACAC
>JAJYGY010000121.1 GCA_021790555.1 bacterium | reverse complement strand
GACAACCTGCAGCGCATCTTCGACCCCTTCTTCACCACCAAGCCCAAGGGCTCGGGCACCGGGCTGGGCCTTTCCATCTGCCACAACATCGTCGACACCCTGGGCGGGGAACTGCTGGTGGAAAGCCAGGAAGGCAGGGGCTCGACCTTCCGCGTGCTGCTGCCACCCCTGGCGGGCATGCCGGCCGCGCCCAAGCCCGCGGGCGCCCGTCCGGCTGCCCCGGCCCCGGCGCCCCAGGCCGGGGGCCGGGTGCTGGTGATCGACGACGAACCGGCCCTCTGCAGCGTGCTGCAGAGGGTGCTGGGCACGGAACACCGGGTGGAGAGCTGCGGCAGCGCCGTGAAGGCCATGGAACTGGAGAAGGTGGGCCGCCGCTTCGACATCCTGCTTTGCGACCTGATGATGCCGGAAATGACGGGCAAGGACTTCTACCAGCTGCTGCTGCAACTGGACCAGGACCAGGCCAGGCGCGTGGTCTTCCTCACCGGGGGGGCCTTCACCCCCCAGACCCAGGAATTCCTCAATTCCATCCCCAATCCCCGCTTTTACAAACCCTTTGACATCACCCAGTTGCGTTCCTCGGTACGGGAGTGGATCCAGAAATGGGGCCGGGTGATCGAAGCCGGAGTCCACGAATAGAAATAGAGCCCTTGGAAAAAATTCCCCAGTAAGGGGTTCCCCTGCCAGGCCTTCCAGCATTCCTTGTTTCCCCTGTAGAAACCGCACGCGAAAACCATTGAAAATAAAGGACGTCGAAAGATGGCATTGATCCTGCACTGATTAAGGCTGAAGCAAGAAAACCCCGGCCTTTCAGGAGCGGACCATGAAAAAGAACCTTTCCACCTTGATCTCCTTCGCCATCCTCGCCTTGGCCCTTTCCGCCTCGGGCTGGGGAAGTGGAATCAGCAGCCTGAACGGGCTGAGCGGCGTGGTGTATTCCCTCAATGACGGCAGCACCCTGGGCGGGGTCCAGCTGGTGCTGTCCAATGCCACCGGCTCCTACACCCAGACGGCCGGTCCGGACGGCAGCTTCTCCTTCACCCAGGTGGCCGACGGGGTCTACCAGCTCGAGGCCTACGACGGGACGGTGCACAGCGACCCCATGCTGGTCCCCCTGGAAGGCGGGGTGAACCTCACCGACCAGGTCTGGATGTACGCCAGCCTGCCGGCCGGCATGGCCACCATCTCGCTGAGCCTGCGGTGCGCCGTCAGCGGCAACCCCCTGGCGGGCTGCGAAGTGGTGCTGGCCGGCCCCGGCGGGGTCATGGGCGGCATCGCCGGCGCCAGCGGAACCATCGTCTTCACCCAGGTGCTTCCCGGCACCTACACCCTGGCGGTCCAGGGAAGCTCCTTCGCCGCTGTCGACATCCCCGTCACGGTGCAGGCCCTGCCCAGGCAGAGCCAGACCATCGCGGTGGGCACGGCCTCGACCCTGGCCAGCAGCGGCCTGCTGGCCGGGATGCTGCGCAACGCCGACGCCAGCCCGGTGCAGGGCGCCACGGTCACCATCCAGGGCGGGGCCCAGACCCTGACCGCCACCACCTCCGCCTGGGGCACCTACTGCGTGGCCGGGATTCCGGCCGGCCCGGTCACCCTCACCTACAGCCTCAATTCGGACGACCAGGTCACCTCCAGCCTGGTCTCGGGTTCCGACGCCTCCATCACCAGCCTGCGCTACAGCCCCCAGGCCGTCCGCCCGGTCGACGGGGGACCGGCCGCCAACCCCGCCGACCAGGTGGGGGTGCACCCCCTGGCCTACCGCAGCATGGACCGCCACACCCTCTACTTCGACGCCGGCGCCGGCACCCGTGGCCTGAGGGTGCGGGTCTTCAGCCTGACGGGAAGCCCGGTGGCGGACCTGAGCGCTTCGATGCCGGGCCAGGTCCTGGCCCTCGACGTGTGGAACTTCGGCCAGGGCGTGTATCTGGCGCAGATCCAGTACCAGGACGCCTACGGACAGCAGGTGGACAGGATGCAGAAGGTGGCGGTTTACCGGTAGGAAAGTCCAGGGTCGGGAATCCGGAATCCAGAGAACAAACCCAAAAGGAGAGAGACATGAAAAAGACCCTGAAAATGATCCTGGCGACGATGGCCCTGGGAATGGGGGCGGGCAGCCTGATGGCCACCACTTCCACGGAATCGGCCCAGTTCCTGGGCCTGGGACTGCAGGCCCGGGCGGCCAGCCTGGGAGAGGCCTACGCCGGGTTCGGGCAGGACCTGGCCTCGCTGGAATACAACCCCGCCGGGCTGGCCGGGTCGCGGCCGGCCTACTCGGTGGGCTACCAGAGCTTCGTGGCGGACATCAACGGCACCTACGCGGCCGGCTCCACCCCCCTGTGGGGCGGCATGGCCGCGGTGAGCGGGCGCTACATCGACTTCGGAACCGTCCAGGACGCCGTGATGGACGCCCAGGGCCAGGTGCAGATGCAGTCCGCGCTGCACCCCAGCGCCTTCGCCGGAACCCTGGGCTTCGCCCGCGAGGTCTCCGGGGGGCTCAGCCTGGGGCTGGCCGGCACCTACTTCTCGCAGCAGGTGGGACCCAGCCAGGTGGCGGGCGGGTCCTTCTCGATGGGCCTGCGCGAGTCCCGGCTGATGGTGCCGGGCCTGTCGGCGGGCGCCTCCGTCAACCGCCTGGGCTTCTCCCAGGAAAACCTGCCCCTGCCCACCGAGGGCCGGGCCGGACTGGGCTGGAACTCGTCCCTGCCTGGCCTGGGCGGCCTGGGGCTGGCCTCTGACCTGATCGTGCAGGGCGACGGCACCTCGGGCCTGGCGGCCGGCATGGAGTGGAGCCCGGTGAAATCCCTGGCGGCCCGCGCCGGCTACAACAGCATCACCGCCGCCGACACCCTGGACGGAATGTCCGGGCTTTCCTTCGGCTTCGGCATGAAACTGGCCTCGCTGAGCTTCGACTACGCCTACGCCCCCATGGGCACGCTGGGCGCGACCCAGCGCTTCACCCTGACCTGGGCGGCGCGCTGAGCGGACGCCCCCACCCCAACCCCAGCCCCAAGGAGAACGCCATGAACGCCGCCAGGACCCAGCCCCTCTTCCACGCGCTTCGCGAAAGGGTTTCCAACGAGATCTTCTTCAGGATGGTGGAGGAGCTTTCGGCGCGGGGGCAGGAGAAGCTGATGGCCGCCGTGCTGAGGCGCATCACCCGCATCGACAACCTCTACGACGAGGTGACCGAATCCGACAAGCTGAAGGCCATGCTGGAGGAGATCGGGCTGGCCCTGCGCCTGCGCCACGCGCGCCTGAGGATGCTGGGGCCGACCCTGGGCAAGGCCACATCGGGCCAGGTGAAGCGCGTCTCGCTGGACTTCGACGGGCGCAACTGGGACGTGGACGTGCTCTGCCGCCGCGTGGAGGAGGCCCAGGAGATCTTCAAGAAGGTGGTGCGCCACCTGGCGGTGGAACAGCTGGGCCTGAGGGGCGACGAACTGCTGCGCTTCTGGAAGGGCATGAGCGCCTGCATGCTGAGGCCCAGCGTGGACGACCTGGTCCGCCTGGCCGACCAGCCCGAAACCCTGGACCTGTCCGAAGCCTTCGACCAGCTCCTGGAGGCCCTGGCCCCGTCGCAGAACGGCCACACGGAGTTCTTCAGGGTGCTGGACGCCAACCTGGAAGCCCTGTGGGAGGTGGCCATGAAGGCCCTGGAATGGTCCCACGGGGGCCGTATCCTGGCCCGCCTGGTGGACGCCAAGGGCGGGGTGGTCTTCAGCCTGGGCAAGCGCGACCACCACAGGGTCAGGCAGTTCCTGGACTATTTCGAGGTCGGCGCCGAGGTCTGACGAGGCCTGAGGAAACGGCGCGAAAAGTGGGGGGGAAAAGGCGTGGCCAAGGCCACGCCTTTT
>JAJYGY010000255.1 GCA_021790555.1 bacterium | reverse complement strand
GGCGTGCTCGTCCGCGTCCCCGTAGGCGAAGCCGTAGGGGTCACCGACGGGGTCGCACTAGGAGTGGCCGACGACGTCGGGGTGGCGGTCGGCGTGCCCGCCCGCGTTCCCGTGGGCGAAGCCGTGGGGGTCGCAGACGGGGTCGCGCTGGGCGTGGCTGTCATCGTGGGCGTCGAAGACGGCGAGGCGGTCCTCGTCGCCGTCTTGGTGACGGTGGGGGTCGCGGTGGGAGTCGCGGTCAACGTCGGCGTGGCGCTCGGGGTGGCGGTGCTGGTCGCGCTGGGGGTCGCGGTCATGGTAGGCGTGGCCGAAGGCGTCGCCGTCGGCGTCCCGCTGGGGGAAGCGGTCGGCGTCGCCGTGGCCGTCGCCGTGGGGCTGGGCAGGCTGGTGGGGGTCACCGTGGAGGTCGGAACGATGACCATGAAGGACACCGGTGCGGAAACGTTCTTGCCCGGAGAATTGGGAAGGGCCGCCGAAGCCGCCACCAACACACTTTCGGGGTTGTCGTCGTAAAGGGTCACGGTAGCCGAGCCGTTGGCGCCGACTTGCCCGGTGATCGAGGAAGTGGCCGGAGGGATCGCGGGCGAGGAATTGAGGAACGTGGAGCCCGTGAAAAGCGAGTTCGCGGTGGTGGACACGCTCAGCGTCAGGGGCGTGGTGGTCACATTGCCATACTGATCCACCACCTGGATGGTCACCGTGGTGGCCGATCCCACGGCCACGTACCGGGCCGCTGAACTGACCACCAAATGGTCCGGTGCCCCCGCCGACCAGGACAGCGACACCCCCTGGTCCCGGCTGGGGCTGGCGATGGACCCTGGAAGCGTGGAGGAGTGGGCGATGGCGGAACAGGTTTCGGCCGAGGTGTCCCGGACCGTGACGGTCACCGAACCCGAGGCTCCGGTGGTGACGGTGAGGACGCCCGTGTTGAGCCCACCGGAGGCGGCCGGGACCGAGGAGGTGAAGGTGCCGTTGCAGCCCGTGCTCAAGGTGATGGCCTGGGCCCCGGCCACGGGTTGCCCCGCCGCGTTGACCACCTGTCCGATCAGGGTGTAGGCGCTTCCCGCGGCGAGGGGGCCGTTGGGGCTGGAAGTCAGGACGAGGTGGTCGGCGCCATTTGAGTACACCTGCACGGTGGCCGGCACGTCGTTGGAGTGGTTGCCCCACAACCCGGAGTTGGGCGTCACGCCCGCCGTTTCCACCGAACCGTCCGTGGCCGTCACGGAAATCAGGCCCTGGCCGTTGGTGTATCCGAAAATCTGGGTGGCGGTACCGGTCCAGCCCGCGGGCAGGGTCAAGGTGAGCGAACCCGAGGCCGTCAGGGTGATGGGTTCCGCGGCAAGGACGGAATTTCCCAGGGAATCCACCACCTGGAACTGCAGAACCTTGCCCACTCCCACCACCGCCGAATTCACCTGGGGCACGGCCACCACGTGGTCGGGCCCGCGGAATACGATCGTGGCGGGCACGTCGCGGACCCCCGCGCCTGCCAGGCCCGCGTTGGTGGCGCCGACCGTGACGGTCTGGCCGGTGTTGTCGCTGGCCACCACGTTCAGCCAGCCCGAGGCGTTGGTGGTCACCAAAATGGGGTTGCCCGAGGAGGGCGAACTGAAGGTGCCCGCCAGGGTGGAGGAGGCCGTGGCGGTGAGGGCGTCCTCCAGGGTGTTGCCGTACTTGTCGTAGACCGTCACGGTGAGGGTGACGGGCTGGCCCACCGTGGCGCTGGACGAAGCCGGAGTCACCACGAAGTGGTCCGGCAGGCTGACCAGGAACTGGGACTGCGAGGATTCCACCACTCCGTTGTCCTCCAGTCCGCTCACCGTCACGGTCCACTCCCCCGCCGCGGCGTTGGCGGGCAGCACGTAGCTGGACCCATAGAGGTTCCAGGCTGGAGGCACGGAGCTGTCCGAGGACAACACGCTCATGGTCACGCCGTTGAGCGCCGCGGTTCCGGAGGGGTTCTTCAGGGTGATGTAGGCCCCCTTGATGCTTCCGGTGCTGAAGGGGTCCGAAACCTGGGACTTGAAATTGACCGTGTTTCCCGGAACGTAGGCGGGGATGGTGTTTCCGCCGTTGTCGGTGACGGTCAGGGTATCCACGTGGATGTAGTTCGAAGCGGTGAAATCCATGCGCGAAAGCTGCACGGACGACTGGTATACGCGCACGTAATTCTGGCTTCCGGCGCTGATCTGCAGCACGATCCAGTCCCCTTTGGGGATGGTCACCGGCGAACCCAGGGCCAGGTTGTAGGTGTTGGTGTAGTAGGGCGCGGTATTCGCCTGGCGCCAGGCCGGCAGTGTCATGTTGCCGATGGCGTAGGTGTTCGTTCCGTCGGTGTAGTAGGCGTTGATTCCCGTGGTGGTGGAATTGGTGTTGTTGTTGGAAAGGGTCAGGGTGACGGCCACGTTGCCCGAGATGGTGAAATCCTCGGCGAAAGGAGTGCCCTGGGTCCAGGTCGTGGTGCGATTCCTGGCCACATTGGTGTAGTTCCCGGTTCCGTGCGTGTCCGCGGTGGTGCTCAGGTTGGTGCCGGTGGACTGCAGGTACAGGGTCTTGCCCACCGAGGGCAGGGCCGGGGTGCTGGTCTGTACCGTGGCGGTGTCGCACAGGGCGCCGCCCAGGGAGTGGCCATACAGCGCGGTGCTGTCCGTCTGGGCGTAGCCGGCGATGCCGGGGATGACCTTGTCCAGGGTGAAGGTGTGCGTGCCGTTGGCGGCGAAGGTGTAGGCCGGCTGTCCGTTGACGTCCTGGTAGGCCAGATTGACGCTGCTCCAGGTGCCGGTGCCGTTCAGGTCCGTGGCCACCAGGGTGGCTCCGTCATAGAGCTGGGTCTCCCAGCCCAGGCTGGAGGCCTCGTCCAGAAGTTCGTAGGTCTGGGCCCCGGCCTGGTTGGTCAGGGTGATGGGGTATCCCACCGTGGTGCCGATGTTGCCGCTGCCGCTCTGGTCCGGCCCCAGGGCGAAGGACGACAGCACGATCACCAGGTCCTGGGAATCGTTGGAAGGATTGGAATCCGTCAGGCCTTCGTCGTCCTGAAGGTCGGTGTAGAAATGCAGGGTATAGGTGCCGGCGGGCAGGCCCGTGGTGTTCCAGTTGTAGGTGAAAGGCGCGGTCTCCTGGCTGGGCACCGTCAGGGTGGCGGTGGCGAAGGCGGTGTTGGTGACCCAGCCCGCCGTGCTGGAGGTGATGGACACGTGGAGGGGCAGGCCGTAGAAGTCCCGGATGCCGTACAGCGCCGCGTTTCCGGAAACCGGGATGGTCTGCGGCCCCACCTGGTACAGGCTGTCCTGGGCCGGACTGCTGATGGAGGAAATGCCGGTGTCATTGAGGGAATTCATGCCCAGGGTGATTTCGTTCTGCAGGTCCTGGTAGGCCGTGCCGTTGTCGGTGTTTCCCAGGGCCCAGATGACGGGCAGGGTGTCGATCCCGCCGTTGCGGGAGACGTTGGGGAGGCTCCACTGCTGGGCCACGCCCGTTCCGACTCCGCACGTATTGGGGTAGGGATTGGAGGCCACGGTCAGGGCCCCGCGGTACATGTCGTCGAACATGGTCGAATAGCAGTTGAGGTCCTGCGCCGAGGAGGCGATGGAGGACTTCCATCCCCCGTAGATGGTGGGGTCGCCGGCCGGGGGGGTGGGTTCGTACCCGTAGGCGATGTCCGTGCCGCTGTCATAGACTCCCCAGGTGGGCGCGGTGTAGCTACCGTCAAAGTTCCAGTTGCAGCCCTGGAGGAAGCGGACGTTGCTCAGGTCGTAGTTGGGATCCGTGTCCTGGATGTAGTACATGCAACCGAACCACTTGTTGTTCGCCCGGATGATGAGCTTCTGGGTGATGGTGACGCTGGCCGGCGCCCCCA
>JAJYGY010000034.1 GCA_021790555.1 bacterium | reverse complement strand
CCCGCGCACGGCCTCCAGCAGCATCTTCAGGGCCTGCGCGCCCATCTGGGCCATGGGCTGCCGCACCGTGGTCAGGGCGGGGTCGACCAGTTCGGCGAACACCTGGTCGTCGAATCCCACCACCGAGAGCCGCTCCGGAATCTTCAGCCCCTTCTCGCGGCAGGCCTGCATCACGCCCATGGCGCACAGGTCGCCCGCGGCCACGAACACGGCGCTGGGGGGCTGGGGCATCTCCAGGAACCGGGAGGCCGCCTCGAAGCCCTCCTTCCTTGAATAGTCGGTCACGCCGAAGCGCAGGGCCTCGTCGAAGGCCACGCCGGCCTCCTTCAGCGCCCGGCGGAAGCCCTGCTCGCGCTGGCGGGCCGGGAATTCCGGGCCCGCGCCGTTGACCAGGGCCAGGCGGCGGTGGCCCAGGTCCAGCAGGTGCCGGGCCGCGTCGAAGCCGGCCTTCTCGTTGTTGACATAGACGCAATGCACG
Organism: bacterium; assembly: GCA_021790555.1. GTDB lineage: Bacteria > Oederibacteriota > JAJYGY01 > JAJYGY01 > JAJYGY01 > JAJYGY01. Next base: position 3,392 of record JAJYGY010000034.1, on the reverse strand, counting down.
CCGGGGTAGTCCCTCTCCAGGGCCACCAGGGGGATCTTGTTCTTCTGGAAGTCCAGGATCTGCTTTTCCGTCAGGTCCAGGGTGACGGAAATCAGGCCGTCCACCTTGCGCTCCCGCGCGATCTGGTGGATGACCGTCTCCTCGGTCTTCAGGAGCCCGCGCGTGCCGTAGAGCACCATGTTGTAGTCGGTGTTGCGTATCTCCGACTCCACGCCCGAAAGCGTCTCCATGACGAAGTGCGAGGTGAAGAAGCTCGACGCCACGCCGATGGTGTTGGTGCGCTTCAGCACCAGGTTCCTGGCCCCGGCGTGGGGATAGTATTCCAGCTCGTCGATGGCCTCCAGCACCCGGCGGCGCGTGGATTCGGAAATGCGCGGCTTGTTGTTGATCACCATGGAAACCGTGGCCGCCGTGACTCCCACCCTCTTTGCCACATCCTTGATGGTGACGCCCATGCGGGCCTCCCAAGGAAGCTTAAGCGCTTTAATAAAATTTGTCATAAAAAGGCGCCTGTTTGGGGCGCCCTTTGAATTAAACAATTAAGTTAACCTTGTTATATCAGAACTCCGTTTAACCGTCAAATTTTTTATCCGGATGTTGCGGGAAAACTCAAGCCGAGCTTCCGGGCCTCAGCCTCAATCCAGGGCCAGTCCGCCTGAAGCAATGAAGTTTCATAAGGGTCGCCCTGCACCGGATGAAGCTGATGGATTTCCAGCAGGCGGACCAGGGCCTGGCGCAGGGCCGGTTTGTCGTGCCCCTTCAGCGCCAGCCTGGCCTTCCATTCCCAGGCCTGGGCGTCGTTGGGTTCCAGGTTCAGGGTCTGGTCCAGGGCTTCTCCAGCCTCGGCCACCCGGCCCGCGCGCAGCAGCACCAGGGCCAGGTTCAGCCTCCAGGGCGCGTTGTAGGGCCCGGCCTCCACGGCCAAGCGGGCCTCCTCCAGGGCCAGGAGGAAAAGCTTGCGGCCGGGGCCCAGGTCCGGATGGGCGCGACCCAGTTCCAGCCAGCGGGCGTCCTGCCGGCCGGCTCTCTCCAGCAGTTCATCCTGCCCCAGGCCGGAGGCGCTTTCCAGGGCCGATCCGTACAGGAAATGCGTCTGGCCCCAGTCCGGGGCCAGGGCCGTGGCCCGGTCGAAGTCCCTCAGGGACTCCATCAGGGCGCTTGGGTCGCGGTCCCGGAAGGCCATGCGGAACAGGGGCCTGGCACGCTCCAGAAGGAAGGCGGCCCGCCGCGGCCGCAGGGCCATGCCCTGCAGGGCCAGGGAGGCGCGCCGCGGGTCCGCCGGTCCGGCCTGGGAAAGCCGGTCCAGCCTTCCCTGCACCACCCGGCCCCAGGCCGGGCCCAGGCAGAAGGCGAACCAGCCCAGCGCCAGGACCCAGGCCAGGGGGCCGGCGAAGGAGCGCCCCCCGCCGCGCCGCAGCGGGAAGCGCAGCGCCAGCAGGACGCAGGCCGTCAGCAGCAGGGCCGGGTTGTGCAGGTCGAAGTCCACCATGCTCTGCAGCCCCAGGCTCACCAGGCCCGCCTCCAGGGCCGCCTCCAGCGGGGTCTGGGGCGGGTGGCGCCAGGCCTCGCCCGCCAGCAGCAGCAGGAAGCCGGCCGCCAGCAGCCATGCCGCCACGCCGCCCTCCACGCCCAGCTGCAGCCATTCCTGGTGGGCGTATTCGTTCTTCAGCCGGTAGCGCGAGACCGGATTGGCGGGGGCCAGGGGCAGGGCCAGGTCCTCCCTTTCGAAGGCGCGCGCGTAGGTGCCGGGACCGAAGCCGGTCAGGGGCCGGCGCTTCATCAGGTCCCAGCTCTTTTCCCAGAACAGGGGGCGCAGGTTGTCGTACAGATTGGGGCCCCGCCTTCCCTCCACCAGGGCCAGGTAGCGCTGGCGCAGGCCCGAACCTGGAACCAGCAGGGCCGCCAGGGCCAGCAGCGACAGGCCGGCCAGCACGGCGCGCGGGCCCATCCACCAGGGCAGGCCGGGGCGCCGGGGCAGCCGCCAGGCCAGCCAGGCCAGGCCTCCCAGGCAGGCCAGCAGCCCCCCCTTGGACCCCGTCAGCACGAAGGCCAGGCCGAACAGCGCCACCAGGGCCGCGTTCCAGGCGGCCCGCCGGCGCTGGAGCAGGAAGGCCAGCGCCGCGAAGAGCAGGGGGCAGAGCAGGCCGGCCAGCAGGTTCTGGTTGGGGAACACCGGGTGCACCGCGTCGCGCATGAAGCCGTAGAAGGCCGCCCCCGAGGGCAGCCGGAAGGCGCGCAGCTGCCGCGCCCCCAGGACCAGCGCGGCCAGCACCAGCGCCGCGGCGCCGGCCTGCAGCGCGGTGAACAGGGCCTCCGGACCCCCGCTTCCGTCCCGCGATTCCGGGGCGCAGCGCCGCAGCATCACCCAGAAGATCCAGGCGCCGGAAAGGAAGGCCAGGGTCTCGAAGCCGGGCGCCACTTCGATGCCCAGCAGCGAGTCGGCGAACAGGTAGGCCAGGCCGATCAGGCCCAGGCGCTCCAGGGCGTCGGCCGGGGCCAACTCCCCCCCCTTCCGCAGGAAGACCGCCAGCAGGGCGGCCAGGACCACCAGGCCGAACGCGCCCTGCCAGGGCATCAGCCCGCCCCGGTAGAACTGCGACAGCGGCAGCAGGGCCGCCCAGGCCCAGGCCCGGTGGAAGCGGAACCGGCCCGGACCGGGCGCCGGGGCCGCGGCCTCCTGGGGCGCGTCCGCGGCCGCGGGCGCGGCGCGGGGCCCCAGCAGGCAACCCAGCAGGAAGAGCTGGGCCAGCCAGATCTCGGGCATGTTGGAGTCGATGTCCCACAGCGAGTGGATCAGCGAGGCGGCCAGCCCGGCCAGCAGGGCCAGGTCCCCGCCGGACCATTCCCGCCGGGCCAGGCGCGCGGCCACCAGGGCCAGCCAGGCAAGGCCGCCCAGGCAGCCGGCCAGGCCCGCCGCCATCAGCCAGTGCAGGGCCAGGTCGTGGGCGAAGGCCCCGAATCCCAGCGAGGCGCGGGCCTCGGCCAGGCGCAGGGCCGGCTGGGTGAGGCCGAAACCCGTTCCCAGCCAGGGATGCCGGGTGAAGACGCTCCAGGCCGCCTTCCAGACCCGCAAGCGCCCCTCCAGGTCGTCGGCCAGGGCCGCCGGATTCCAAAGCCCGCGCCCCCGGGTCAGGGCGAGCAGGGCCAGGGCGGCGGCCGGCAGCAGGACCCAGCCAAGTCCGCCCCTCCCGCCCCTCCCGCCGCGGCGCGCCCACAGCGCCAGGAGGCACGCCGCCTCCAGGGCCGCCCAGGCCCCCACGCTGCCGGAAAGCGCCAGGGCCGCCCGGCGTTCTATGATTTCGACCTGTTTCACCAGCCCGGCCAGAGCGCGGAAATGGACGCCCGGCCGTTAGCGCTGCTGAGCTACACCGTGTTCGACACCGAGACCACCG
>JAJYGY010000142.1 GCA_021790555.1 bacterium | reverse complement strand
GCGCCGCCGAGAAAAAGGGCAAATGGGTTAAACGATTAAGTAAATTATAATCAGAAATCCCGGGGAGGTAAATTAATTCATCATTTTTTTGTCGTCCGGGGAAATTCCGGGATCAGGCCGGATTGTCGGCGTATTCCAGCACCCGGATGGGCACCACCACCATGTTGAAGCCCTTGAACAGCAGGCGCCTCTGAAGTTCCATGGACGTCTGGTTGTGCAGGATGCGGTTGATGAAGCCCTCCCGCGCGAAGACCAGCTTGCCGCAGAAAAACACCGGGTCGACGTAGTGCCCGGCGATCTTCTCGCAGAGCTTCTCCATCTCGGTCAGCACGTCCGTGCTGAGGCTGGAATAGCCGGTGGAGCAGTAGCCCATCTTGCGGGCCAGCTCGACGTACCGGGAAACCCCCTCCTCGGTGGCATGCTTCAGGTTCTCGATCTCCTCCACGCCCTTGAACTTGCTGGAATCGATGCGGCCCACGCTGACGAAGATGAAGTTCTTGAACTGCTGCCTGAAGAGCTTCTGGATGGAGAAGATGGAATGGATGCCCAGGCCCTCGTAGGTCTTCACCATCAGCACGGCCGTGGGCCCCTGGGGGTCGCAGGCCTCGGGCACGGCGGCCGCGTCGGAGTCCGGGAAAGGCAGGTTGGCCAGCATGTCGTCCAGGCGCTTCAGGGCCAGCTTCACCTGGTGGTACTGCGACTTGACCAGGGCGCAGGCCAGGATGAAGCCTCCCGTGATGACCATGGTGACCCAGCCGCCCTCCGTGAACTTGATCATCAAGGTCGCCACCAGGATGGTGGCGGTGAGGGCCATGCCCGTCCCGTTGATGAGGAAGTGGCGCCACCAGCCCTTTTCGCTCTTCCTTTCCCGGTACCAGTGCCGGCACATGCTCAGTTGGGAGAGCGAAAAGGTGAGGAACACGTTGATGGAATACAGCACCACCAGCACGTCCACGTTGCCGCCGGTCAGCCAGAGGATGAGCAGGGCCGACAGTCCCATCACCAGCACGCCATTGTTCCGCACCAGGCGGTTGGACAGGTTGGCGAAACGGTGCGGCACCCAGGAATCCACTGCCATGCTGGAAAGCACGTTGGGCCCGTCCACGAAGCCGGTCTGGGCCGCGATGAACAGCAACATGCCTTCCGAGGCCATGGTCAGGAAGACAAGCCACCAGCCCACCGGCCAGCCGGCCAGGGACCAGCCCCCGAAGACCTGCTCGGCAAGCACGGCGTTGAGGGTCTTGTTGGGCACCACCTGCACGTGCCAGAGCATGTAGCACAGCATGATTCCGCCGGCGGTCAGCGCCAGCGAGGTGGCCATGTAGAGCATGGTGCGCTTGCCCGTCCTGACCCGGGGCTCCCGCAGGTTGGCCAGGCCGTTGGAAACCGCCTCGATGCCCGTGTACGTGCCGCCGCCCAGGCTGTAGGCCCGGAACAGCATCACCGTCAGCAGCCACCAGCCTCCCGGCAGGCCCACGATGTTCCTGGTCTCCCGGACCACCTCCCCTCCCACGGGAACCAGGTTGGAGACATGGGTGAACACCCCCACTCCCAGGAGCAGGGCGTGCGTGGCCACGAAGAGCAGGAAGATGGGAAGCAGCGTCTGGATGGATTCCTTGATGCCCCGCAGGTTCAGCCACATCAGGAAGACGGTCAGGCCCACCTCCGCGGCCAGCTTGTGGGCGGCCCAGGACGCCGGCACATGCTGAAGGCTGAAGACCGCGTCCACGCCCGCGGCGATGGAGATGGCGATGGTGAGCACGTAGTCCACCACCAGGGCGCTGCCCGACACCACCCCGGCCCGCTCACCCAGCAGCTTGCTGGCCACCACGTAGCCGCCGCCGCCGGAGGGGAAATGCTCGATGATCTGGGAATAGCTGGCCGAGATGATGAAGACCGTGAAGGTGATGGCCACGGCCAGGTACAGGGCCAGGGCGTGGGATCCGGCCAGGGCGCGGAAGCATTCGTCCGGGCCGTAGGCCGAGGAGGACAGCCCGTCGGCGCCCATACCCACCCAGGCCAGGAAGGCGACAAGGCTGAGTTTGTGGAAAACTTCCTCATCCAGGGGATTCTTGGCTTTTCCGAAAACCCACTCTTTCAGCTTCGCGATCATGCCGGCAAAGCCTCCAAGCTGGCGTCAGGGCGCCCCGGCCCGCGGGCGGCGGGGCGTCGGATACAGACAAAAAAGGCCCCTGAAGGATCCCCATTGACCCTCAGAGGCCGCGCACGATCCGGTGAAAATACCCCAAACATTTCGCGAATGCAAGAATTTAATGCGGAAGGCGTTTCCGGGTGAGGGCCGCGCTCAGCGCCCCACGTGGTGGCGGCGCTCCCAGGCCTGGATGGCCTCCAGCACCTCGAAGGCGCCCGGAGCCTGGCGCAGCTGGCTCATCAGGATGGGGTTCTGGAAGGCGCGCCCGGCCAGGGAGAGCAGTTCCAGGTGGGACCTTTCGGAATCCTCCGGGGAAAGCAGCAGGAAGACGGCCTCCAGGGGCTTGCCTTCCCCGGCATCCTTCAGGCCGGCGCGGGTGAGGCCCAGGGCCACCACCGGCAGGGCCAGGCTGGCCAGGCGGGCGTGGGGCAGGGCCAGGCCTTCGTTGAGGAAGGTGGAGCCCTCCTCCTCGCGCTGTTCCACGGCGCGCGCGATGACCTCGGCCTCCACCCCGCTTCCCAGGGCCGCCGCCTGGGCCAGGGACCGCAGGGCCTCGCCCCGGGCCACCGGCTCCCTCCAGATGAGGACGCGCTGCTCGGAAAGGCGGTCGGAAAGGGGGTGCCCGGCCTCCTCGCTCTCCGATGGCACCGGGGGTTCGGCGGCAGGGGGTTTCCCCGGCGCGGCCTCCGCGGCCTCCTCGGCCTGGGGGCTCACCACCACCAGGGAATAGGCGCCGGGCTTGCGCAGCAGCTCCTCGGCCACGGACTTGGGGCCGAAGGTCGTCTTCCACCAGGAATGCGGACCGGGGCGGCCGATGACGATGTGCCCGGTGCGGTATTCGCGGGCGAAACGCAGGATGGTGTCCGCCACGTCCACGCCCTTGTAGGTGAAGACCATGGCGCCCAGTTGGTTGGCCAGGGTGAGGGTGTCGGAAAGGCGCCTCTGCAGGGCCGAGTCGATGCGCAGGGGGTTCTCCTCAGGCGTCTGCACGTACAGGGCGTACCAGTTCCGGTTCAGCCTTCCGGCCAGGCGCGAGGCATAGCGCAGCAGGGCGGCCGAAGCGGCCGAATCGGAGCTTAAGCAGGCCAGTACCTGGTCCGGGGCGGTGGAGGCCTGGGCGGCCCGCTTGCCCCGGCTGCGCGAATCGATCTGTGAGGCCAGCTCGCGCATGGTCAGCTCACGCAGGTGCTCCAGGTTGCCGGCCTTGAAGAAGTGGTCCAGCGAGGCCGCCACCCGCTCCTTGGGGTAGATCTTGCCGTCCTTCAGGCGCTTCAGCAGGTCGCCGGCCGAGAGGTCCACGTTGACCACCTCGTCGGCCTCGCCCAGCACCGAATCCGGCACGCGCTCGCGCACCTTCACCTGGATAAGGTTCTCCACGGTGTTGTAGAGGCTTTCCAGGTGCTGCACGTTCATGGTGCTGATGACGTGGATGCCCGCGGCCAGCAGGTCCTGCACGTCCTGGTGGCGCTTGGCGTTGCGGCTGCCCGGGGCGTTGGTGTGGGCCAGTTCGTCCACCAGGGCCACCTGGGGCCGGCGCTTCAGCACGGCGTCCAGGTCCATCTCCTCGACCAGGATGCCCCGGTATTCCTGGCCGCGGCGCGGAACCACCTCCAGCCCCTCCACCTGGGCGGCCGTGTCCTGGCGGCCGTGGGTTTCCACCACGGCCACCACCACGTCCACGCCCTCCGTCTTCAGGCGCTGGCCCTCCAGGAGCATCAG
>JAJYGY010000198.1 GCA_021790555.1 bacterium | reverse complement strand
GGGGCGGCCGGGGCGGACTGGGCGGCCGGCGGGGCCGGGGCGGGAGGCGCGGCCGGCGGGGCCGGAACCGGGGCGGGCGGGGCCGGGTACCCCATGGGAAGCAGGTCGTTGGCCAGCGCGCGGGCGGGCGGGGGCGGCACGGCCAAGTCCGCGGCCGGGAGGGGCGCGGGATTTTTGGGGGCCTCCGGGGCCGGGCGCGATTCCTGGACGCGCGGCGCCGGGGCGGCCTCGGCGGGCCTAAAGGGCTCCTTGTCCCTTCCGGCCTGGCGGCGTTCCATCCTGGCCGCGTAGTCCGGCCGGTTCTCCGGCAGGGACTGGAATTCCGGGACGACCACGCTTTGCATCTCGCCGCCCAGGTGGGCGCTCAGCGCGTCCAGCGCGGCCTGCTCCTCGGGCGCTGCCATCATCCAGGCGCAGGAGGCGGGGGCCGGGGCGGCCAGGCTCTCCAGGCGGCGTCCGTAGGCCTCGGCGTTTTCCGGGACTTGGTAGTGGATGAGGCGGCGGGCCCCCGTCACCTTCAGCCCGGCGGCCTCGGGATCCGCCGCCAGGTGCACCTGGGCCTTCTCCCCGTCCAGTTCCACCGAAAAGGCCCCCGGGGCCGTGGAGCGCGCCTTGGCGGTCTTGAATCCGGCCCTTTCCAGGATGCGGGCCACCTGGTCCGCCAGGAACCGCGTCTGCGTGTAGATGAGGGCCGGCAGGGCTTCCTCCTCGCGAAGCAGTTTAAGCAGCAGCTGCCATTTGCGGGGGTGCTGGGCCGGGTACAGGACGGGGAGCGGGACCGGGGAGGCCTTTGCCTTCCGGGTGGAGGCGGGGGAGGGGTTCTTCCGGGGGGTCTTGCGGGGGGATTTTGTGGGCATGGTTTATCGGGACGAGCGGGGGTGAACGGCCGCCACCATGGCGGCCCTTGCTTGGAAGAAGAGGATCAGGATTGGGCGCGTTTCAAGGGGATGAGGCAAAAAGGGCGTCTTCCTGCGGCAAAACGGGACCTGGGGCGATACGGCCGGAGTCCTGGACTGGTTTCCTCGATGATCGAAAGACTTTTTGGGAGCTTCCCGGAACCGCCTTTGAAGCGCCGCCTGCCATGAGGGTTGGCACCGCGGCCGATCTCGCGAACATCTTAGTGAGGATCGCGCCAAAAAGAAACTCTAATCTTAAAAAAAACTTTTCAAAATGGGTTGAGAAGACGCGGCACGGCTCTTAAAATAAGGGCGTGTTTTGAACGTGTACTTTTGGAGTTTCCCATCAGGAAGAAAAGACCGGAAAGCATTCACAAACCGGATTGCCCCATGAAGGCCGTCAACGTCTTCATCATCTCCAAGCGCTGCCGTTGCGAAGCGCCCCTGGAGCGCAGTTGCAAGGCCTGCAAGGCCGTCCTCTGGACGAACACGCAGCACCGCTGTTACTGGGAAGGCATCCGGGAGACGTTTTAATCAAGAGGACGGCGGAAGCGGAGAGGGTGCTTTTCGCGCGCCGTGTTTCAAAGGAAAAGACCCGGGCCCGCCAAGGCTCATTCGTCCGGAAACAGGTCCTTGACCCGGACGTTCAGGCCGTCGGCGATCCTCTCAAGGCTGTCGAGGCTGGCCCGCTTTTTCCCTCCGAGGAATTCGTAGAGGAATCCGCGGCTCATCCCGATTTCCAGGGCCAGCCGGTCGGCTGACATGCCCTCCTCTTCCAGGAGGGCCTTGATGCGCTTGGCGACCTTGGCGTGTATTTTTTTCATACCAGACCCTAACATTTTTTGATAGGATGATAGCTCTCCAATGGAGAGCAAACGCCAACGCCGTGAAAAACGGTTACTCTTTCTTCCGGGGGACGCGATGAACACCACGTTGCCGAAGAAAATCCTGGTCGTGGAGGACGACGCGGACATGAGGGGTGGCTACGAGATGGTGCTGGAGAACCGCTGCCAGGCCACGGGGGTCGAAAGCGCCGAGGAGGGCCTGGCCATTCTGGAGAAGGATCCCGAGGGGACGCCCGTGATGATCCTGGACCTTTTCCTTCCCAGGATGGACGGCATGGAAATGCTCAGGATCGTGAAGGAGAAATATCCGTGGATGAAGGTCATCGTCATTTCGCCCTTCGCCGTGGAGTGGAGCCCCCAGCAGTGCGTGCGGGCCGGCGCCTTCGCCACCCTGCAGAAGCCCTTTGAAATGCAGAACTTCTACGACACCGTCGAGAAGGCCTTCGAAACCTACGAGAAGGAGAAGTTCGGCAAGGAAAAGAAGGGCTGGAAGTTCTGGAAATAGCCGGCCCGGTTTCCCCGGGCTAAAGGGCGGCAAAAAGGCGCGGGCTTCCCGCGCCTTTTTTGTTGGGGGGCGGGCTGCCCGGCCGGGGGCTTGACAGGACGGCCTCACGGATGTATTTTGATGTTGAATTAATTAAGTTAAAATCATTTCGGGCGGGCCATGGGTAGCCACTACAAGGGACCGGAAAAGGAAAGGGCGGCCTTGAGCGCCTTCATCAACCTGATGCGGGCCTCGGACTCGGTGGTGTCGATGCTCTTCAACCACCCCGGCCTGAAGCACGGCCTCAGCCCCAGCCAGTTCGGGACCCTGGAGACCCTCTGGCACCTGGGCCCCATGTGCCAGCGCGAACTGAGCCGCAAGCTGCTCAAGAGCAGCGGCAACGTCACCCTGGTGGTGGACAACCTGGAAAAGCGCGGCCTGGTGGAGCGGCGCCCCCATCCCAGCGACCGCCGCATGACCACCCTGCACCTCACCGCCAAGGGCGAGGCCCTCATCAAGGGGCTCTTCCCCCGCCACGCCCGGGCCACGGCCGAACTGATGGGCGTGCTCACCACCGGCGAACAGGAGACCCTGCGCCGGCTCTGCCGCAAGCTGGGCCGCCAGGAGGCCTGAAGGCCCCTTTTTTTGGGGAGATGGTTCAATATTAAAAAACTTTAATTGAACCGACTGCGTTCAGAAAAGTGGGGACAACGGGAGGGAACCATGATCGCCTTGAGACCGTCAGAAGAACGGGGCGGAGCCAGGCTCGACTGGCTGGATTCGCGCCACACCTTTTCCTTCGCCGACTACCACGACGCCCGGCACATGGGTTTCCGGGCCCTGCGGGTGATCAACGAAGACAGGGTCAAGCCGGGCTTCGGCTTCGACCTGCATCCCCACCGGGACGTCGAAGTCGTCACCTGCGTGCTGGAAGGCCAGCTGGAGCACGGCGACAGCCTGGGCAAGAAGGCCCTGCTGAATCCCGGAGACGCGCAGTTGGTCAGCGCCGGCACGGGCATCTGGCACAGCGAGGCCAACCCCTCGCCGGACCGCGAGGTGCACTTTCTGCAGATCTGGATCCTGCCGGACCGGAAGGGCGGCCGCCCCCGCCACGACCAGGCCGCCTTCCCGCCGGATTCCATGAAGAACCGCTTCGCCACCCTGGCCACGGCCGACGGCCGGGAGGGCTCGCTTTCCCTGGCCGCCGACGCCGCCATCCTGGGCGCGCGCCTGGACGCCGGCAGGGAGCTTTCCTTCACCCCGGCGCCGGGGCGCCACGCCTGGGTGCAGGTGGTGTCCGGCCGGCTGGGGCTCCTGGGCGCCAGCCTGGGGGCCGGCGACGGCGCCGCGGTCAGCGGCGAAACGCGGCTGGACTTCAAGGCCCCGGAGCATGCCCACTTTCTGCTTTTTGACCTGGCCTGACCAAGGGCCGCTTTCCCAACCCGGGCGGCCGCCGAGGCGGCCGAGCCCACCACCCTCAAAGGAGATCCCATGAAAACCCTCACCGGCATCGCGGCCCGCGCGCTTTACGGACTGCCCTTCGTCGTCTTCGGCCTCTTCCACCTTTCGGCGGGCGGCAAGATGGCGGGCATGGTGCCCTCCTACGTTCCGGGCGGGGCCTTCTGGATCTACTTCACCGGCGCCTGCATGCTG
>JAJYGY010000036.1 GCA_021790555.1 bacterium | reverse complement strand
CGATCTGAACTTGCGGATGGCGTCGTTGCCGCGGTCCGCGATGTAGATCGCCCCGGCCCCGTCGATAGCCAGTTCCATGGGCGAATTGATCGTGGCCGAAATCCCGGGACCGCCGTCCCCGCTGTAGCCTCCCGCCCCGGCGCCGTCCACCGCCGTGGTGAGGATGTGGGTGCTGGCGTCCATTTCATAGATGCGGTTGTATCCCGTGTCGGCGAAGTACATGTTTCCGCAGCCGTCGAACACGATGCCGTAAGGGTGGATGCTGGCGGCGGTGGCCGGGCTTCCGTCGCCCGGGTTGACGGTCCCGCCCCCGGCCACGGTGGTGATGACGCCCGTGGTGCTGATTTCGCGGATTCGGTTGTTCGCCGTGTCGGAGAAAAACACGTCCCCGGCCGCGTCCAGGGCGATGGCCCCGGGGCCGCTGATCTTGGCGGCCGTGGCCGGCCCGCCGTCGCCGCTGAACCCGCCCGCCCCCGTCCCGGCGATGGTGGTGATGATGCCCGTGGCCGCGCTGACCTTCCGGATGGTGTCGGTGACCACGTCCGCGAAGTAGAGGTTGCCGGCCGCGTCCACCGCGATGCCGGTGGCGTTGCCGATCTTGGCCGCCGTGGCCGGCCCCCCGTCGCCGGAATAGCCGTTGGACCCGTTGCCCGCCACGGTGCTGATCACGCCGCCGGGTGTGATCCTGCGGATGCGGAAGTTGTTGGTGTCAGCCAGGTACACGTTGCCGGCCGAATCCACGGCGATGTTTCCCTGGTTGGCGTTGACCTCATAGCCGGTGGCCGGGGTGCCGTCGCCGTTGTACCCGGCGGTGCCCGTGCCGGCGATGGTGCTGATCACCCCCGAGGCGCTCACTTTCCGCACCCGGAAGTTCTGGGTGTCGGCGATGAAGAGGTCGCCGGCGGAATCCACGGCCACGCCGTAGGGCTGGTTCAGCTTTGCCGCCGTGGCCGGCCCGCCGTCCCCGGCGAAGCCCTGCTGCTGCCCCGTGCCGGCCACGGTGTTGATGGCGCAGGCCCCCACCGGGGTGGGGGTGGGGGTGGGAAAGGGGCAGAGGGTGAAGGTCTGCCGGAAGGAATAGGTGTTGTAGAGCACCTCGCTGCCGCAGGTCGTGTTGGCGCTCAGCCAGGGGATCAGGCCGCCGCCGCAGGTGTAGCTGAGCTGGCCCCAGCCGCCGAAGCATTTGGGCACGATGTTGCTGCCGGAACTCCAGCCCGCCCCTTCGGTGTAGGCCGGGCTGGTCCAGGCGTTGCCCGCCCCGTCGTTGGGGGGCAGGGTGATGGGCCCGGGGGTGTCCAGGCCGTCGTAGTAGTCGTCGATGGGGCCCGAGGCCAGGTCGCTTCCGATCTCCTGGACCGTGCCGTCGCTGTAACGGATGACAAGGTCGTAGTTCAACATGCCGTCGCCGGCGGCGTAATCGTAGCCCGTGGAGGCGATGACGTTGGTTCCCCCGGGGACCAGCCATCCCAGGGGCACGGGGACGGACGGCGAGGTCGACCAGTTGTTGAAATGGTAGAGGAAATTCCCGTTGATGGTCACGTCGGCCTGGTCGTCGACCAGGGCTTGGAAGGTGGCGCTGACGATGTTCTTGCTCGAAAAGTCCGCGCACACCGCGCAGGTGCCGGCCGCGTGAAGCGCCGCCGGGCGGGGCCAGGCAACCGCCAGCAGAAGGACGAAAGCCAGGGTCCTTCCCGCGTTGTGCTCGCGCGCCGTCGTCATCGGCAGGCCTCTTCGAGCTGGGGTCCTGGTTCCGCCACCTGACGGGCCGGGACCGACCTCGAAAAGCTTCGGCGGTCCCGCTTATCCGGCGATGAAACAGGGTTCTGTTTCCTTTCGTAAGGAAAGTATAGGAGTTGCGGCGGAAAAAAAGATGCTTTTTAGTACTTAAAAAAATGTCTTTTTGTCCAAACCGGGATAAAAAAGCACCTTTTCCACCGCCCGGGCCGTTCCGAATCCGAGGCAGCCCCGGGATCAACGCACCAGCGCCACCTTCAGCGTGCGCCCCGCCAGGTTCCCTCCGGCCTCCCTGGTCTGAAGCACCACCAGGTAGACCCCCGGCGCGTCGCCTTCGCGCGGGTTCCAGGAAAGCCGGCTGCTGCCTCCCGGCGCGCTGAAGGCGGCCACCAGCTCCCCGGCCTCGTCGTACACCCTTGCCTCCACCGGGTACACGGCCGGCGCGGAGAGCAGCAGCTCCACCGGCCCGCCGTCCGCCCCCGCCGGATTGGGGGCCGCGACCACGGCCGCGAGCGGGCTCTCCCCGGCGTCCACCACGGTGACGGTGTCGGTCATCAGGCTCTGCCCGCCGGCTTCCTGGCCGAAGACCCTGACCTCATAGCTGCCGCTCTGCACCAGGCCCCCCTGGTCGTTGCGTCCGTCCCAGGACAGGGTGTCGCCGCTTCCGTCGCCGAAGCGGATCGTCAGCCCCGGCCCCGCCCCCGGCGGCGGCACGAAGGACGGGCTGGAAAGCGCCAGTTCGTTCCCCGCCCCGGGATCCTTCCGGGCCGCCTCGAAATGCCGCACCAGCTCGCCGGCGCTGTTGTAGATGTCCACCTGCAGGGTGCTGGGCTGGCGGATGACGGCCACCTGGCTGGTGAAGGTCGTCACCTTGCCGAAGGGATCGCGGCTGGTGAGAACCGCGGTGTAGGTTCCGCCGGCGACGTACTGGCCCCCCGTATTGGTGCCGTCCCAGGCCAGGGTCAGGTCCGGACCCGCCACCTGGAACAGCCCCCTGCCGCCCTGGTCCGGCACGAAGCCGGTGCCGGCGGCGGAAAGCCCGGTGGGCTGGGCGTAGATTCCCAGGCCCTGGGCCACCTGGGCCACCAGTTCCCCGGCGGAATTGTAGACCCGCAGGTCCATGGAAAACGGGGGCATGGGCGTGGGGCTGGGGGAGGCCGTGGGGCTGGCCGAGAAGGTGGGGGTCGCGGTGGAGCTGGGGGTGTCGCTGAAGCTGGGCGTGGCCGTCGCCGAATCCGAAGGGGTTGCCGAGGGCGTGGAGGTGGCGCTGAAGGTGGCCGTGTCCGAGAAGGTCGGCGACGGCGTGGCGCTGGGGGTGCCGCTGGGCGAAGGCGTGCCGCTGGGACTGGGAGTGGCCGTGGGGCTGGGCGTGGCCGTCTCCGTGGCCGTCGCCGTGAAGGTGGCGGTGGGACTTCGCGTGGACGTGGCGCTGGCCGTCTCCGTGGGGCTGAGGGTGGGCGTGTCCGTGGCCGTGTCCAGGGTGGTGTCGGTCGGCGTGGGGCTGAAGGTGGAGGTCCCCGTCGCGGTGGGGGTCGGCGTGGGCGAGGACGAAGGGGTTCCCGTAAGGGTGGCGCTGGGCGTCGGGCTGGACGTGGCCGTGCCGGTCGCCGAGGGGCTGGGGGTGGGCGTCGCCGAGGCCGTGTCCGTGGGGCTGGCGCTGGGACTGGGGCTTTCCGTGGCGGTGCCGCTGGGCGAGTCCGTGGCCGTCGGGCTGGACGACGGCGAGGGGGTGGGCGAGCACAGCGAGGCCTGGCCCACCACCTCGACGGCGTTGAGCACGGGCTGGTTGACGATGGAGGAGAAGGAGATGTCCAACACCCCGGTGGTGACGGTGACGGGGAAGACCCGGTCATAGGCCGTGTCCAGGCCGGCCACCGAGGCCAGGTCAAGGCCGTTGATCACCTGGCTGCCCTGGATGGAGACGCTGAAGATCCGGTTGCCGGGGGAGCTGAAATAGAGTTCCGCGAACTTCAGGGTGACCCAGTAGCCTCCGTTGGGCACGGTGAACTTGTATTCCAGCGCGGGAGACTGGAGCATGGTCTGGTAAAGGGGAGGGTCCGGCGTGTTGGCGATGGCGGCGGCGGCGCTGAAGCTGGTGGCGCTTCCCACGTACCCGTATCCCCCCGTGGTGTAGGCCTGGTTGCCGTCGAGCCAGGCGTTTCCCT
>JAJYGY010000301.1 GCA_021790555.1 bacterium | reverse complement strand
AAGGCATTGCTGATCGGCGCGCTGCCCCTGGCCCTGGCCCTTTCCGGCTGCGGCAACAACCCGCCCAAGGCGGCCGAGGGCGCCCCGGCCGCGGCGGCTTCCGCCGCCCCCGCGGCCACCGACGCCGCGGGGGGCAAGGCCCGCACCCTGCCCGACGGCCTGCAGATCACCGACGAGAGGATCGGCACGGGCGACGTGGCCGAGGCCGGCAAGACCGTCACCGTGAACTACGTGGGGACCCTGGAGAACGGCGCCAAGTTCGACTCCAGCTACGACCGGCACCAGCCCTTCAGCTTCCAGCTGGGAGCCGGGCAGGTCATCAAGGGCTGGGACGAGGGCGTGGCCGGCATGAAGGTGGGCGGCAAGCGCCAGCTGGTCATCCCGGCGGACCTGGCCTACGGCGCGCAGAGCCCCAGCCCGGCCATCCCGCCGAATTCCACGCTGGTCTTCGAGATCGAACTGCTGGGAGTGAAATAGGAACCGGTCTTTGGGAGGATTCGCCATGCTCGCCATCGGAGACGCGGCCCCGGGCTTCAACCTGCCCGGGGTGGACGGCAGGAATCACGGATTGGATTCCTTCAAGGACGCGAAGGCCCTCTGCGTGGTCTTCTCGTGCAACCACTGCCCCTACGTCAAGGCCTACGAGGACCGCCTGGTGGCCCTGCAGGCCGACCTGGGGGGGCGGGGCTTCCAGCTGGTGGCCGTCAATTCGAACGATTCCGGGGGATATCCCGAGGATTCCTTCGACGAGATGAAGAAGCGCTCGGCCGAAAAGAAGTTCAACTTCCCCTACCTGCGCGACGAGAGCCAGGACGTGGCCAGGGCCTACGGGGCCCAGCGCACGCCCCACATCTTCCTCTTCGACGCCGCCCGCAGGCTGGCCTACCTGGGCCGCGTGGACGACAACTACCAGGACCCCTCGGCCGTCAAGGCCCACGAGCTGCGCGACGCCGTGGAGGACCTGCTGGCCGGCCGGCCGGTGAAGGTGCCCGAAACCTTCGCCATCGGCTGCACCATCAAGTGGAAAAAGTAGGCCTTCTTCCATTCAGCGGATCAGGCCGGGCTCACTCCATCGTGATCATGTTCACCGACATGGGCTGGAGGGTCAGCGAGAACAGCCCGTTCCCGGGCACCCCGTAGCGCACTTCCGAGGGCCCGGTGTTGACCACGGCGCGGTAGAGCTGGCTGCACCACAGGTAGTTCTGGCGCGAAAGGCTGCGCCAGGTCATCACCCGGGCCCCCCGGTCCCCCATCAGCTGGAAATCCACCCGCGCGGCCCGGTCCGGGCTGCGGTTGACCACCAGCACCGAGAGCCGGCCCTTATCCTGGGCGGCGTAGGCCGGAAGCTGGGGGTTGTTGGACACCGCCCGCACCATCTTCCCCGTGAAATAGTTCGACATCAGCTTCATGGACCAGTAGGTGGCCCGCTCGGCGTAGGGCCGGGTGGGGTCGCCCGAAGGATCCAGCATGCCGTGGCCCCCGCCGTCGCCCTGCTTGGTGGTGTTGAAGTCCCAGTAGTTCGCGATATCCCCGCCGTTCTTGATGAATTCCGCCAGGAAGTTCGCCAGCCACACCCCGTCGATGAGCTTGACCGTGGTGGAATTCTCCGCCACCTGCACGTTGTATTCGGTCATGGCGATCTTGATGTCCCGGCCGGGGTCGTATTCCTTCATCCACCGGCGCCAGCGCGGGAACCACTGGGCGAACTCGCCCGTGGTGGCGAAGAGCTTGTCCGGCTCCATGGCGCCGGTGGTGTAGTAGGGGTAGCTGTGGAAGGAGACGGCGTCGACGTAGGGCCCGGCCTTCCGGAGGAACTCCTTGATCCAGAAGGGCTTGCCGGGGTCCTTTTCGCAGGTCCAGGGCTGGCCGCCCGGGCATTCGCGGTACTCGATCTGCGAGATGCAGGGGCCCATCAGCTTGATGTCCGGGTAGGCGGCCCGGATGGCCTTGGCGAAGAGCAGGTAGCGCGCCACGTAGTGGTCGATGTAGGTCCAGTAGTCCTTCTGCCCCTGGAAGGGCATGTCGGGCTTCAGGTCGGGCTCGTTGCCCAGCTCCACCCAGCGCAGGTTGACCCCCCGGGCCTTGGCCGAGGCGATCCAGTCCAGGGTGTCCTGGGGCTGCATGTTCATGATGTTGGCGATCATCAGCATCTCGGCCTGGGGGCCCAGCTTCTTCATGAACTGCACGTAGGTGTTCCAGTTGGCGTCGGGCTTCCAGTCCACGGTGCCGTCCGGGTGGTAGACAGTGCCGTTGCGCCAGTCCCACAGGTTGCCGTAGTCGCCGCCCGGGAAGCGGATGAAGAAGAGCCGGGCCGCCTCGATCTTCCGCAGGCTGGCGGCGTCCTGGAAGGGACCCACGCCGTTCCAGATGGCCGTGTTGCATCCGTAGACGTCGTGCGCGTCGAAGGAGCGCCACACGGTGCCCGGCATCACCCAGACGTGGGCCGAAAGGTCCGGCTGGGGGGCGGGCACGGGCACGGCCAGCGTCTTGCGCAGGGTGCTTCCCTCGGGCACGTCGAAATCCGGGTGCTGGGCCGGGAATCCCCGGCCCAGGATCTCGGCCTGGTAGTGGTCCCCGGCCAGGGTCACCGTGAGGTCCCCCTGGGCGTCGGCCTGGGCCAGCTTGGTGCCGATGGCCAGGAAGGCCCCGGCCAGGGGCCGGCCGTACTGGTCGGTCAGCTTCAGGCTCAGGGTGCCGGTGCCGCCGGGCGAATGCGCGCGGATGTTGTCGACGTAGATGCTGCCGGCCAGCTTGTCCCCGGAATTGAGGATAAGGTAGAGCTTCCAGGGCGTGGCCACCTGGCGGCCGTCAAAGGGGAAGGAAAGGTGGTTCAGGCCCTGCTTCAGGTCGGTCTTGGAAAGCTGGTAGAAGCCGTTCTTGGGGCCGGAAAAGGTGGGGATGATCTGCAGGTAGCCGTCGGCCTTGAAGGTGCCCTGGGGCACCGTGACATCCATCAGCAGCTCGGTGTCCTTGGTGAAGTCCGGAAGCCCGGAGCTGACGATGGCCAGGTTCTGGTTCCAGCCCGTGGAGCCGGCGGACTTGATTTCCAGCGAATGGCTGCCCGAGGTGGCGTCCAGGGTGCTCTGGGCCACCTGGCCCGTGAATCCGTCCGTGCCGTGCTCGAAATTCCACAATAGTTTGGTGCCTCCCCGGGACAGTCCGGGGGTGAGCAGGGCTGCCAGGGCGATTCCAAGGGAAAAAGCCCTTGTTTTCTTTGTGGAATTCGACATCGGCGTCTCCGGAGGGCTGTTGTTTAAACCAAACTTAACAATAGTTTAAACGTAAAAGCAAAAAAGTCAAATATTTCTCTCATGTCCACTTTCTACCGGTTGCCCCTGGTGCCCGCCGGGGATAAGATTGAAAGGCCGCCGCGATTCCGGGGTTCCGGGACCCGGCAGGGATTCCGCCACGGGTTTTCGGGGTTTGCATGCCTCGCTGGAAAAAACCAGGCTGGATGCCGCTGGCCCTGTGCCTGGCCCTGGCCTCCCTGGCCTGGGCCGCCCTGCTCAACAACGGCGACTTCGAAACCGGCAGCCTGTCCGGATGGGATTCCGGCTTCGACGCGCCCGGCGGCTTCGCCAAGGTGGTGGGGCCGGGAAGCGCGCCCTACTGTTCCCTCGCCCTTCCGCACGCCGGCAGCTACGCCGCCGGACTCTATTCCAGCTACTATTCGGGCAGCGGCTCGGGCGGCACGGGCCACAGCTACTACGCCCAGATCTCCCAGACCGTCACCGTGCCCCCCGCCGACACGGACCTGGAGGTCTGGGTGGCGGCCGTGCTCAACGACGCCCACCACGACGACCCCAACCCCAACGACGCCTCCTACACCGACCTCTCGGTGATGGATTCCTTCGGCGACGTGCTCTACGACCGCGTCTTCGAGTACGGCGACCCCTCGCTCA
>JAJYGY010000023.1 GCA_021790555.1 bacterium | reverse complement strand
AACCCCCGCGGTCACACCGATGCCCTGTGCCTTTCTATCATACCGGGAAGCGCCTTGGTTTTCAACACGCGGAATGGGGCTGGCGCCTTGGCACGCACTGGCAGGTTTGGACCTTCCGGGCCGGAGCCCTTAAATTTCATCCGCCTTGCTGAATATTTTCGCCATGGTCTCGGGCCGCGCCTTGTCCGCCTTCATCAGAGCCAGGTTTCCCAGGACGTGCTCCCTTTTTTTCATCCCGACCAGGGCCGCCGTCACCCCGGGGCAGGACCGGGTGAACTGCAGGGCGCGCTGCGAATCCACCAGCAGGCCGGGCAGTTCCCTGCTGAGCAGGTCCGGAAGGTTGCGGGAAAGCCTCCCCTGCATGATGGAGGCGGACGCCAGGAAGGACAGGCCCAGCTTTTGGGCGGCCTCCAGCAGGCTGGCCTGGCGGCCCATCTGGTTCTTCACCACCAGGGCCTCGGGCATCATCAGGTTCAAGGGGGCCTGGATCACGCGGAAATGATGCCCTTCGCCCCCGGCCCGGCGGGCCAGGGCCTCCAGCCCGGCGAGGTCCAGGTATTCCTGCCGGTCCTCCCAGACCCGGTACCCGCTCCAGGTGGCCGTGCCGTAAAGGGAGATTTTCCCCTGGCGGACCTTCTCCTCGCACCAGGCGAAGGCCAGGCCCAGCCGGCGCGTGAATTCCTCCCGCGAAACCTCAGAAAGCTGCATTTCCGGGTTGTGCAGGTGGAAGACGTCGACGCATTCCAGGCCCAGGTTCTTCAGCGAGCGCTGCAGCTGGTCCTCGAGGAAGTCCGGGCTGATGCAGTGGCAGCCCGCCACCACGTCGCCCTGCTTCAGCAGGCCGGTCTGGACGAACTCATGGCGCCAGTATTCCGAGACCGAAAGGGAGACCTCGGCGTCCTGGGGAAGGAAGCCGGCCTTGGTGCAGACCACCACCTCCTGGCGGGTGAACTCCTTGCGGCCGATCAGCTCGCGCAGGACCTGCCCGATGATCCTCTCGGAAAGCTGCTCGCGGTAGTTGATGGCGGTGTCGATGAGGTTGACCCCGCCCCTCAGGGCAAGCCGCAGGCTTTCGGTGTAGCCGCGCGAGGTGGCGCTGTCGGCGTCGCCCAGGTAGGTGCCGATCCCCAGGCTGGAGACCGTCCATTCCGAGAAGGCCGAATAGCTGCCCGGCGCCAGTCCCAGCCGCGTGTAGCGCTCGGCGTAGGCCCTGGTGCCCTCCGCCGTGGCGCGTCCTTCGATGCCCATGGTGTCGTCCCCGAATTGGCCGCTAAAAGAGCACCTTCTTCGTCTCCCTGCCCGTGCCGTCGCAGGCCGGGCAGGAGCGGTACAGGGGGACGACCACCTCCCGGAACTTGCGCCGGTCCGTGGCGTTGCGCCGCGGGCTCCTGCGGCGCTCACCCTGCCTCCTCTCCACCCCGTCCCAGTCCCCCTTGGCGTAGATCGGGCCCAGGTCCAGGGCCGCGAAACCGGTTCCCCCGCAGGCTTTGCACTTGGTCATGGCCCCTCCGGATTACGCCTTCACTTTGGATTTTTTTGCCGCCTTGGCCTGCTGTTCCTGGGCCTCCAGGAACTCGGCGTAGCCTCCCTTGAAGTCCAGGCAGGTTCCGTCCGGCCTCAGCTCCAGGATGCGGTTGGCGGCCCTGGAAATCAAGTCCTGATCGTGGCTGGTGAAGATCACGCTGCCGCCGAATTCGGCCAGGGACTTGGCCAGCGATTCGATGGATTCCAGGTCCATGTGGTTGCTGGGTTCGTCCAGCAGCAGCACGTTGCCCCCCAGCAGCATCATGCGCGCCAGGATGAGCCGCTGGCATTCGCCGCCGGAAAGGACCTTCACGCTCTTCTCCTGCTGCTCCCCGGAGAAGAGCATGCGGCCCAGCAGGGCGCGGATCACCTGGATCTCCTCCAGGGGGGCGAACTGCTTCAGCCAGTCCACCATGGAGAGCTCCTGGGTCAGCTCCTCCTTGGTGTCCTGCGGCATGGAATTCAGGCGGACCGAGACGCCCCACTTGACCGCGCCCGAGTCGGCCTTCAGGTTCTGGGCCGCCAGGGCGCCGCCGTCGTTCTCGTAGGCCCCCAGCAGGCAGCGCAGCAGGGTGGTCTTGCCCACCCCGTTGGGCCCCACCACGGCCAGCTTGTCGCCGTTGACCAGGGTGAGGTCCAGCCCCTTGAGCACCTCCAGTTCGCCGAAGGACTTGGAAAGCCCCTCCACCCGCACCACGTCCTTGCCCAGCTCGTCCTTGGGCTTCAGCGCCAGGCGGGGGTACTGGCGCGACGAGGGCACGATCTCCTCCAGCTCGATCTTGTCCAGCAGCTTGGAGCGGCTGGTGGCCTGGGCGCTCTTGCTGGCGTTGGCCGAGAATCGGGCGATGAACTCCTTGAGTTCGGAGATGCGCTTTTCCTTGCGGGCGTTCTCCGACAGCTTGGCGTCCAGGGCCTGCTGGCTGGCCTGGGCGAAGAAGTCGTAGTTGCCGGTGTAGATGGTGGCCCGCTGGCGGTCGATGTCGACCATGTGCGTGCAGATGCGGTTGAGGAAGTGCCGGTCGTGGCTGACCAGGATGATGGTGCCCTCGTAGGCGTCCAGGTATTCCTCCAGCCAGCGGATGCCGCGGATGTCGAGGTGGTTGGTGGGCTCGTCCAGCAGCAGCAGGTCGGGCTTGGCGTAGAGGATCTGGGCCAGCAGCACGCGCAGCTTCCAGCCTCCGGTCAGCTGGCTCATCTTCCAGTCGTGCTTGGAGGTCTCCACGCCCAGACCCTCCAGCAGCTCGCCGGCGGCCGCGGTCACGGTGTAGCCGTCCATCTCCATGAACTCGGCCTCCAGGTCGGCGGCGCGGTGCCCATCGGCCTCGGTCATGTCCGGCTTGGCGTAGAGCGCGTCCTTGTCCTTCTGGACGCGGTAGAGGTCTTCGCGCCCCATCAGCACGGTGTCCAGCACGGTGTGGGCGTCGTAGGCGTAGTGGTCCTGTTTCAGCATGCCCATCTTCACGCCCTTGTCCAGGGCGATCTCCCCCTCGTCCGGCTTGATCTCGCCCGCCAGGATCTTGAGGAAGGTGGATTTCCCCGCCCCGTTGGCCCCGATGAGCCCGTAGCAGTAGCCGGGCTTGAACTTGAGGGTGACCCCCTCGAAGAGGGTCTTCTTGCCGAAGCGCAGGGTGACGTTGGAACACGAAATCATTTCAATGGCTCCTTTCCTTCTTGTTTCCCGAAAGTGAACAGGTAACGCACCTGCCCGCGGACGAGCAGCCGCCCCTTGCGGGTGCCGCGGAAAATGGCGAAGCGGGGCTTCCGCAGCTCGCGCACGTCCAGCGGGCGGCTGCTGGAAAAGGACAGGCCTCCGCTCTGGCTGGCCGAAAGGATGAAGGCGCCCTCCTTCAGGATGGGCCCGCCCTTGGGCGAGGCCATGGAAAGCTCCGGCTGGAGTCCGCGCGGGCCGGAAGGCGAGGCCTCCAGGTAGAAGCTTCCGTCCGGGCTGCGCACCCTCCCCAGCTTGCCGGCCAGGGCCCGCGTGTCGGGCAGCAGGTAGGCCTCGTCCCCGTAGCGCTGCAGCACCGTCTCCAGGGCCGCCGAGGCCGTGGCGGCGCTGCCGGGGGCTCCCAGGGGCGCGCCCGAGGCCGCGTAGGCCCCGTACAGGGCCGGGGCTTGGCCCCAGAGCGCCTCCAGGCGCCCGGCCGCCTCGTCGGCCTGGCTGCTGTAGCCGTACAGGCACAGCAGCTTCAGGGCCAGGTAGGCCCTCCAGGGCACCAGCACGCCGTTTTCCGCGAAGGGAACCCCGCCGCCCCGGGGGAACAGGGGCGGCTTCAGGAGCACGTCCTGGATGGCCCGGCGCGCGTGGGCCGGGTCGGTGTCCAGGCCCAGCAGGTAGGGGAACAGCCCGTCCAGGCCCGGCCCGTAGGTGGCGCTGGCCGGGTCGAAGGCCA
>JAJYGY010000176.1 GCA_021790555.1 bacterium | reverse complement strand
GCTGGGGCCTGACCCTGGCCCTGAGGGCCCTGGTGCGCGACGAGGCCGGCGGCCTGGCCCGGGCCCTTCAGCGCGGCGGCCGGCGAGCCGCGCGCGAAGCCCGTTTTCCGCTGCTGGCGCCGGCCCTGGAGGCCCTGGGAGGCCTGGGGCCGGAAGAGGCGGTCCCGCCCCGGGCCGCCCCCGCGCCGGCCGAGACCCTGGCTCCCGCGGCCCCGGCCGTCGGCGACGCCGGCGCTTCGGCGCTGAGGGGCCTGGCCCGGGGGGGCCTGGCGGCCCTTCAGGAGGCCATGCCCCAGGCCCGCGCCGCCTCCGAATCCATCCGCCAGGGCCTGGCCCTGGTGGAAGGGCTCAACCGCAAGGTGGGGCGCATGGCCGAGGGCAGCCGGCAGGCCGTGGAACTGAACAAGGGACTGGTGAAGATCGCCGAGGAGAACAGCTCGGCCATCGCCGGGGAGATCCATTCCATGAGCGCGGTGAAGGAGGCGGTCAAGGCCAGCACCTCGGTGATCGACGACCTGGCCGTCAGCTCGCGCCAGGTGGGCAAGATCGTCACCTCCATCTCGGTCATCGCCCGCCAGACCAACCTGCTGGCCCTCAACGCCGCCATCGAGGCGGCCCGGGCCGGGGACCAGGGCAAGGGCTTCGCCGTGGTGGCCGAGGAGGTGCGCAAGCTGGCCGAGGCCTCGGCCAGCGCCACGGCCGAGGTGGACCGCTTCATCCAGCGCCTGCAGGAGGAGACCCGCTCGGCCATCCAGGTGATGACCGGCGCCAGCCGCATCGAGGAGGCCCTGCCCGTGGTCTACCGGGCTTCCGACGCCTTCATCGAGATCATCTCGGCCGTGGACGACGTCAACGGCACCATCTCCCTGCTGGCCGACACGGCCCGCCAGGGCGAGGAAGGGGACCAGGCCCGCGCGGTGCTGGAGAAGCTGAGGGACGAGTCGCGCCGGGGCGAGGAGGCCCTGGTCCGGCTCCAGGGGGTCTTCGAGCAGATGCTCCACCAATTGGGGCCCCAGGGCTCCGTTGATTGAAAGCAAAGGATTTTTTTTGCTCCTATATCATTATTTTATAAAATAAATCTATTTTTAGTAAAAATAAATCTTTGCGGCCGAGGGCCGGCTTTGCTATCATTTTATCGGATTCGGAAGGCCGGACAGGGAAGGTGGAAGGACCCGGCCAAACCGCGGTTCAGGGAAAGTCGACGGGCGGTTCCGGGTCCCGACATCCTATCCACTGTTCGGAGAAAGCCATGATCAAATTCGGCACGGGCGGCTGGCGCACCATCATCGGCGAGGATTTCACCAAGGCCAACATCCAGGTGATCGCCCAGGGGCTGGCCGACCTGATGAAGCAGGAAGGCGTGCAGGGGCAGGGGATCGTGCTGGGCTACGACCGGCGCTTCCTCAGCGACCGCGCGGCGCGCTGGTTCGCCGAGGTGGTGGCCGGCTGCGGCATCAAGGTGTATTTCATCAACAAGGCGGTGCCCACGCCGCTGGTGATGTTCACGGCCAAGCGCATGAACCTGGCCTATTCGGCCTGCATCACGGCCAGCCACAACCCGGCGGAATTCAACGGCGTGAAGATCTTCGAGAAGGGCGGCCGCGACGCCAGCGTGGAGACCACCTCGCGCCTGGAGGATCTGTGCCTGCCGGGCCACCGGCCGGGCATGGGCTGGGTCTGGTTTCCCGAGGGGGTCAAGGCCGGCCTCATCGAGATCACCGACCCCATGAACGAATACCTGGACCACATCCTGGGCCAGGTGGACATCGAGGCCATCCGCCGGCGCCGGCTGAAGGTCGTGCTGGACCCCATGTTCGGGGTCAGCAAGACCGCCCTGCTCACCATCCTGGTGACGGGACGCTGCGAGGTGGAGATCATCCACGACAGCCACGACACCCTCTTCGGCGGGCGCATGCCCTCCCCCTCGTCCGGGGCCCTGGCCCAGCTGAAGGAGATGGTTCTGGAGAAGGGCTACGACGTCGGCATCGGCACGGACGGCGACGCCGACCGCCTCGGCATCATCGACGAGAAGGGCGAGTTCATCCATCCCAACGACATCCTGGCCCTGCTCTACTACTACATGCTGAAGTACAAGGGCTGGAAGGGCGACGTGGTGCGCAACCTGGCCACCACCCACCTGCTGGACCGCATCGCCGAGGCCTTCGGCCAGAGGAGCCACGAGGTGCCGGTGGGCTTCAAGCACGTCAGCAGCGCCATGGAGGCCACCGGGGCGCTCATCGGGGGCGAGAGCAGCGGGGGCCTGACCCTGCGCGGCCACATCATGGGCAAGGACGGCATCTTCTCGGCCACCCTGCTCATCGAGCTGCTGGCCGTCAGCGGCAAGAGCATCCGCGAGCTGATGGAGGAGATCCACCGCCAGTTCGGGGAGTTCACCATGGCCGAGAACGACTGCCGCTTCGACGAGCGCGACAAGCCCCGTCTGCGGAAGCTTCTCTTCGAGGACCGGCGCGTCCCGGACTTCGGCCGCGAGATCGAGCGCGTCAGCTATCAGGACGGCCTCAAGGTCACCTTCAAGGACGGCGGCTGGATCATCGCCCGCTTCTCGGGGACCGAGCCCCTGCTGAGGGTCTTCGCCGAGGCCGACAGCCCCGCCCGGGCCATGGAGGCCGGCGAGCGGATGAAACGCTTCCTGGGCCTCTGAGCGGCCCCTCCCCTTCTGCTTTGGAGAATCCCCATGCAATACGGCCATTTCGACGACGAAAACCGCGAGTACGTCATCACCCGTCCGGACATCCCGGTGAGCTGGACCAACTACCTGGGCACCCGCGACTTCGCCACGGTGATCAGCCACAACGCCGGCGGATACAGCTTCCACAAGGACGCCCAGCGGCGCCGCGTCACCCGGTTCCGCCCCAACGGCGTGCCCCTGGACCGCCCCGGGCACTATGTCTACCTGTGCGACGAGGAGGACGGCGACTACTGGAGCGTCAGCTGGCAGCCCGTGGGCAAGCCCCTGCACAAGGCGGCCTACGAATGCCGCCACGGCCTGGGGTATTCGCGTTTCAGCTGCAAGTACCGGGGCATCCGCGCCAGCCAGACCCTGTTCGTGCCCCTTGAGGACGACCTGGAACTGTGGGACGTGGTGGTGCGCAACGACGGGGACCGGCCCCGCCGCCTGGGCGTCTTCAGCTACCTGGAATGGAGCTTCCACGAGATCAGCTCGGACAACCAGAATTTCCAGTATTCGCTGTACACCAGCGGCAGCAGCTTCCAGGACGGGGTCATCGAGTACGACTTCTTCTACGACCCGCGGGTCTTCCACTACTTCACCGCGGACTTCGAACCGGACGGCTTCGACTGTTCGCGCGACGCCTTTTTGGGGCCCTACCGCACCGAATCCAACCCCCTGGGGGTGGAGTCGGGGAGGCTTTCGGGGTCGCAACAGACCACGGGGAACCACTGCGCCAGCCTGCACAGGAAGATCCAGCTGAAGCCCGGCGGGGAGGCGCGCCTGGTCTTCCTGCTGGGCGTGGGCGACCGGGCCGCCGGCAGGGAGGCGCGGGGGAAATATTCCCGGCCGGGGGCCGTGGACCTGGCCTTCGCCTCGCTGAAGGCCCACTGGGAGGGCAGGCTCTCGCGCCTGCAGGCCGCCACGCCCAACCCGGGCTTCAACAGCATGGTGAACACCTGGACCCCCTACCAGGCCGAGACCACGGTGGTGTGGTCCCGCTTCGCCAGCTTCGTCGAGACCGGCGGGCGCACCGGGCTGGGCTACCGCGACACGGCCCAGGACGTGATGAGCGTGCCCCACGCCAATCCGGAAAAGGTCAGGTCCCGCATCCTGGACCTGCTGAGGGCCCAGATGGCCGAGGGCTACGGCCTGCACCTGTTCGAGCCGGAATACTTCGACCCGGCCGCCCGGGCCGAGCGCGAAACGGCCCTGCGCTCGCCCACCCTC
>JAJYGY010000200.1 GCA_021790555.1 bacterium | reverse complement strand
GGCCCTGAGCCTGGGCGCCTCGCGTCTTTCCATCCCACTGCCCTGGGCCCTGGCCGGAGCGGCCGCCTGCCTCGTCCTGGCGCGGCGCGGACTGCCGCGCGAGGCCGACCGGGCCCGCGTGGGCACGGCGGCCGGGGAAGCCCGGCCGCCGGCCTGGGACCTGCCCCTGCGCCTGGCGGCCACGGCGGCCCTGGTTCTGGGCCTGACAGGCGCGGCCCGCGCCCTGGGCCCCTCCTTAAGCGGGGCCTTGACTCCCTTCCCGGTTGCCAGTACCGTGCTGGCGGGCTTTGCCCACCACCGCCACGGCCCGGACGGGGTGTCCCACCTTCTTTCCGGGTCCCTGGAAGGGATGTTCGGCTTCGCCGCCTTTTGCGCCACGCTTTCCCTGGCCCTGGCCCGGTTCGGCCTGGGAGAGGCTTTCGGCCTGGGCCTGATGGCCTGCCTGCTGGGCCAGGCCGTGGCCCTTTTGTGCTTCCGCCGCCGCCGATCCTGAGTTTTTCAAGGAGGTCCCCATGCCGCGCGACTACCACTTCACCTACTACTTCATGTACGGCACGCAGGTCCAGAACAACCGCAGCATCGACCGGCAGTTCACCAGCCTGCGCTTCGAGGGACAGGCCCGGCTGAAGGGCTGGCGCATGGAGTTTTCGGGTCCCCAAGGCCAGCCCAACCTGGTGGAGGACGCCGGGGCCGAGACGGCGGGGCTGATGTGGCTGGTGGAATCGGGCGAGTGGCCCAGGCTGGACGGGGTGGAAGCCGGATACCAGGCCCGCGAAGGCGAGGTGGCCTTCCAGGGCAGGCGGGCGCCCGTGCGTTTCTACACCGCCCGCCCCTGCGCGGACAAGCCCGCGGCGGAGTTCGTGGCCGCGCTGCGCAAGGCCTACGACGTGGTGATGCTGCCCCAGGCCCAGATCGACAAGGCCCTGGGCCTGGCGGTGAAATAGCATGCCCCACCCCGTCCTTTTCGTCGGCGCCGGGCCCGGGCATCCGGACCTGATCACGGTGCGCGGGGCCCGGGAGCTTTCCCTGGCCGACACGGTGGTGTACGCCGGCTCGCTGGTGCACCCGGACATGCTCAAGCTCTGCAAGCCGGGCTGCGAGCTGCGCGACTCGGCCGGCATGGACCTGGCCCAGATCACCTCGGCCATGAAGGCGGCCTGGCAGGCCGGCAGGAGGGTCGTGCGCCTGCATTCCGGCGACCCTTCCATCTACGGCGCCATCGGCGAGCAGATGGACTTCCTGGACGAAAACTCCATCCCCTGGCGGGTGGTGCCCGGCGTGTCGTCCTTCACGGCCTCGGCCGCGGCGCTGGGAAGGGAGCTGACCCTTCCCGAGGTCAGCCAGACCGTGATCCTGACGCGCGGCGAGGGCCGCACGGCCATGCCCGAGCTGGAAAAGATGGCCGACCTGGCCCGGCACCGGGCAACCCTGTGCATCTTCCTTTCCGTGCAGCTCATCCACCGGGTGGCGGCGGACCTGCTGCCCTCCTACGGCCCGGACTGCCCGGCCGCCGTGGTCTACCGCGCCAGCTGGGAGGACGAGAAGGTCCTGCGCTGCCGGCTGGACGAGCTGGAGGCGAAGGTGAAGGAGGAGAAGCTCTTCAAGTCGGCCATGCTGGTGGTGGGCCGGGTGCTGGCCGGCCACGGCGCCAAGAGCCGGCTCTACGACAAGACCTTCGCCCACATGTACCGCAAGGCCTCCCTGTAGGCCCCCTCCGATTTTCGGTTCCCGCCCCATGCGCGTTGTCGTGCTTCCCGACATCCACGGACGCTTCGAGGCCCTGGCGGCCATGCTGCGCCATTGCGGCGCGGCGGACGCCTCGTTGAACTGGGCCGGCGCGGACCTCACCCTGGTGCAGCTGGGCGACGTGGTGGACCGGGGCCCCAGGCCGCGCGCCTGCGTGGACCTGCTGACGCGGCTCCACGCGGCCGCGCGCGGGCGCCTGGTGGCCCTGAAGGGCAACCACGAGGACCTGCTGCTGCGGTCGGGAGAGTCCCCTCTGGCCTGGACGCGCTGGATGCTCAACGACGGCCGGGCCACGGTGGAATCCTACGGGGAGGATTTTGAGCGCCTCTGCCGTCCGGGAGGCGCGCATTTCGATTGGTTTTCCGCCCTGCCCCTGTCGTGGGAACAGGGGGGCGTCTTTTTCGTCCATGGTGGCCTGAGCCGGGGCAACCTGGAGAAGCGGGATCCCCAGCGCCTGATGTGGGACCGGCCGCCGCTCACCCGGGGGCCCTACCAGGCCCTGGTCTGCGGCCACACCCCGACTCCCAGCGGACGGGTGGAGGTCAAGGACCACGTGTTTTTCTGCGACATCGGGCTGGGCTGGGGCAGGGAAGCCGGCCTGGAATACCTGGAGATGGACCTGGACGAGGGGGGACTGCGCGGCTGGAAGGTGCGGAGGGCGGATTAAGGGGGGTGGGGTCCGGAGCCCTGGAGCCCGGAGCTCCCCCCGCCTCCGGACCCCGGACCCTCATTCCCGTCACTGCCCCTGGTGCATCATCCTTTCCATCATCTCGCGGCGCTGTTGCGGGCTCATGCCCTGGAGCCCGCCGGGCATGCCCATCATGCCGGGCATTTCCATCTTTTCGTAGCCCGCCGGCACCTTGAAGAGGGACGAGGGAAGGGATTTTTTCTCCACCTTGGTGGCCTCCAGCCTGGATTCCTCCCGGCCGCTTTCGTCGCGCATCACCACGCGCAGGGGGAAAAGGCCCTTGTCCCGGAAATCCTCCTCCCATCGCGGGGGGGCCTGGCCGGCGCCCATGCCGGGCCGGTGGAGCCCCACGAAGGCGCCCAGGGACCGGGTGGCCCAGATTTCGGATTCACCGCGGTCGCCGGTGTAGCGGTATTCGTCGCAGTGGTAGCCCAGCAATACGGCGGATTTGCCGGTCTTCACCAGCCTGCCGGCGCGCTTGTCCTCCGGCCCCGGCTTGGGCAGGGGCACCACCATGTACTTCTGCTGCCCCGGCATCAGCACGGTCATCTCCCTGGACCCCGCGTCCATGAACATGACGCTTTGACCCCCCCGGGGCGATTTGGCCTCGACCCGCAGCCTGGAACCCTTGATGTAGTAGTCCACGGGCATGGATTCCTTCCCGCGGCTGGTCACGAACCGCACCATGCCCTCGAAGGACCCGGCGTGAAGGACCGCCGGCGCCAGGGCCCAGGCCAGTCCGCAGGCCAGGGCCGCACCGGTCCACCCTTTCGGCTTGAACATGTTCCACCCCTCCTCATCCTGATGTGGAAGGCCCCGTGCCTTCCTTGGATCAAGGGGAAACCCCGCGGTTTCCCCGGCTTCAGCGCCGCCACTCTAACCCGGGCGCGGGCCCGGCGGAAGCCAAATTCCAGCCGGCCCGATTTCGCTCCAAAAGTCTGGGGCGATTTGGCACAATGAAGGCCCTTTCGGGCCTTCCTCTCGCGGGAGCATCCTTGATCCACGTGCGCGTCCTGTACCTTTCCGGCATCCGCGAATGGATGGGCAGGGCCGAGGAGGCGCTGGAGGTGGAGGACCGCATGACGGTCTTCGCCCTGCGCCGCCTGCTTTTCCACGACCTGCCCAGGAACGAGGCCGCCGCCTTTTTCGAAGGGCTTTCCTTCCTGGTCAACCTGGAGAAGGTGGCGCTCAACCGCGTGCTGAGGGAGGGGGACCGCGTCACGGTCCAGGTCCTGAAAGGGGCCGGAAAGCCCTGAAGCACGGCCTTGCCGCTGGAGGAGAGCCTCGGTGTCCAGTTCCACGACGGTCCGTTCCGGAGGATTCGAAATCCGCCTGCAGGGCGATCCGGGCCCCTTCCGGGCCGGACTCCGGGCCCAGGCCCTGGAGCCGGGCCTGGACCTGGTCGTCCTCACCCTGGAGGCGGACCGGCCGGCCCCGCCTCCGGCCCTTCAGCTGGCCTTCTCCCTGCCGGCCAGCGACGTCCAGG
>JAJYGY010000235.1 GCA_021790555.1 bacterium | reverse complement strand
TTGGAGCCCGCCAGGGCCGGCAGGGGCCGCACCATCACCACCCCGCTCCCCTCCACCCTCTCCACGCCCAGGGCCGCCGCCTCCCCGCCGCGTTTCAGCAGCACCGCCTCGCGCGGCGCCTCCCCGCCTTCCGCCCCTTCGTCCAGGGCCCAGGCCAGCCGGGTGAAGGGCAGATCGCGGCCCTCGCCGGCCAGGGTCTCGCGCCCGCCCGAAAGCGCCAGGTCGCCCGGGGCCACGCGGCGCACCCGCTCCACCGCGTCCATGGGGAGCGCCCAGCGCCGGCCCGAGGCCCGCACGTGCAGCACCTCCACGGCGCTCAGGCTCACCGGCACGGTCAGCTCCACCCGCGTGCCCCGGCCGGGCTCGGAAAGGACGGCGATGGTGCCCTTCAGGCCCGCCAGGGTCTCGCGCACCGCGTCCAGTCCCACGCCACGCCCCGAAACCTGGTTCAGGCCGCTTGCGGTGCTCAGGCCCCCCTTCAGCAGCAGTTCCACGGCGCGGTCCAGCGCCAGGGGCCCGGGGCCTTCGGCGGCCAGGCCGCGCCGGCGCGCCTCGCGTGACACGGCCTCCAGGTCCAGCCCGGCCCCGTCGTCGCGGCAGCTCACCAGGGCCTGGTGGCCGCGCCGCTCCACCTTCACCTCCACCAGCCCCTCCTCCGGCTTGCCGGCACGGCGGCGGCGCTCCGGGTCCTCGACGCCGTGGGCCAGGGCGTTCCTCACCAGGTGGGCCAGGGCGTCGCGCAGGGCGGCCAGCACCTGGGCGTCCAGGCGTTCCTCCCCGCCCAGGGCCCGGAAGGCGGCCTTCTTTCCCAGGGTGGAGGCCGCGTTCCAGGCCGTCTGCTCCAGGTCCGCGAAGATGGACCGCGCCGGAAGCAGGCGCAGCTGGTGGGCCTTGTCGCGGACCGCCTCCAGTTCCCTTTCGATCTGCTCCATCCCCGAATCCAGGCCCCGCCGCGAGGCCTCCAGGGCCTCGGCCAGTTCCTCGGCCCGGGCCCGCTCCGGGGAGGCGCCCAGCCTGCCCGGCAGGGCCCGGGCCATCCGCGCGGCCCGCTCCAGCCCGGCCGCGCCCAGGCGCAGGGCCCCCAGCCTGGAGCGCGTCTCGGCAAGCTCCTGCAGCAGGCCGTCCACGTCGCCCACCTCCACGCGCAGGGTCTGGAAGGCGGGCTCCGGCGCGGCCGGTCCCGGGGCCTGGGCCCTGGCCTCGGCGGGCCGGTCCAGCGCCTCCAGCTGGGACGAAATCTCCTCCAGCAGGGCCGAAGCCTCGCGCAGGGCGGCCGGGGTGGGGGCCTGCCCGGCGTCGCGGCAGGGGGCCAGGAGGTCCTCCAGCGCGTGGGCCAGTTCGGCCACGCGGGCCTGCTTCACCACCCGGGCCGCGCCCTTCAGGGTGTGGGCCTGCCGCAGCATGCGCCCGATCCGCTCGGGGGCCGGGGCGCCCTGCCCGATCTCGCGCAGGGCCCGGGCCAGGTCCGAGACCAGGTCGCGCGCCTCGGGGCGGAAATACTGGTAGGGGTCGGCGGGCATGGCCTAGGCGCCCGCGGCGGCGGTGACCATCTGCGACAGGGCGCGCGACAGGTGGTTCAGCTCCGTGGCGGTCTGCAGGGTCTGGGCCGAGCTGGTCTCCGTCTCCTTGGCGGCCTGGGCCACGTTGGTGACGGCCAGGTTCACCTGCTCCACCGCCGTGGCCTGCTGCTTGGTGCTCAGCTCGATCTCCCGGGCCGCGTCGGTGGTGGTCACCACCATCTCGCCGATCTGGCGGAAGGCCGAGGCCACCTCGGCGAACTGGCGCTCGCCCGCGTCCACGGCCTTGGCGCCGCCCTCGGTGGTCATCACCGTGGCGTTGACGGAGGAGCGCACCTCCTCGATGAGGCCGCGGATCTCCTTGGTGGATCCGCCCACCCGGTCGGCCAGCTTGCGGATCTCGTCGGCCACCACGGCGAAGCGCTTGCCGGCCTCGCCGGCCCCGGCGGCCTCGATGGTGGCGTTGATGGCCAGGATGTTGGTCTGCTCGGCCAGCTCGTTGATGATCTCCAGCACCCCGCCGATCTGCTGCGACTTGCGGCCCAGGTCCAGCATGTGGTTGACGATGAGGTCCACCTGGCGCCGGATGCCGGCGATGGATTCCTGGGCCTTTTCCACCGTCAGGTCGCCGACGCGCGCCGACTTGGCGGTGTTGCCGGCGATCTGCGAGACCCGCTGGGCGCTCTCGGCGATCTGGCGCGAGGTGGCCAGCAGCTCGTTGATGGTGGTGGTGATCTCGTTCATGGCCGTGGACTGCTCCTTCGACCCGCTGGCCTGCTGGTTGGCCGAGGCCTGCAGTTCGGCCGAGGAACCCTGGATGTGCTGCACCGCCGAACCCACCTGGGCCCGCACCGAGCGGGCGATGAACCAGCCCACCACGGCGGTGAAGGCCATGCCCAGCAGCCCACCCCACAGGATGACCAGCTTGGCCGACTGGGCGCTGGCCTCGGTCTCGGCGTTGCGCTGGTCGTAGAGTCCCTGCTCCTCCTGGTCCATGGCGTTGAGGACGCCGCGCACCTGGTCCATCAGGCTCTTGCCCAGGCCCTGGGAGATGAACTGGGACGCCGCCGCGACGCCGCCGGTCTGGCGCAGCCGGGTGGCCTTGGCCATCTCCGCGTCCTTGGCTTCCAGCAGCGGGCGCAGGTCGTCCAGGTGTCGCTGCTGGATGTCGTTGTCCGAGGTCAGGGAGCGAAGCAGGGAGTATTCCTTCTGGATCATGGGCAGGGCCTGGCGGTAGGAGGCCAGGAAGTCCTCCCCGCCGGTGATGACGTAACCCCGCTGCCCGGCCTCGGCGTCCTTCAGGTCCAAAAGCAGGGTGGCCAGGGTGGTGCGCACCTGGAGCGAATGGGAGGCCCAGTGCTGGTTGTCAATCAGGCGGCTGGTGCTGCCGTAGCCCAGGAAGGCCACCACCACCACGGTGAGCGCCGCGATGGAAAAGCCGGCCGCCAGTTTCTGCGTGAAAGTCCAGTCCCTTTTCATCGTCCGGCTTCCTCCTTAAACGGGGTTGATGGGGTCCGTCACGCGGCCACGAAGGCCGGCCTGGACGGATTCCAGGCTGATCAGGGGCAGGGCCAGGCCCGCCGTCCTCAGGACGGCCCGGGCGTGGGGCGTGCCGGCCCCCGGGGAAAGGGGGTGCAGGTCCCCCGGAAAGCCCGTCAACAGGCCCTCGAACTCGTCGAAGGCCAGGGCGAAGGGTTCGCGGCCGCCGCAGCGCACCAGCCAGCCCGGGGCGGCCTGCCCGCCCGCCGCCGGGCGGCCCAGCAGCGCGGCGGCGCTGAAGACGGGCAGAAGGACCCCGCGCAGGCCCGCCAGGCCCAGCAGGGGGGGCCGGGCGCGGGGCAGGGCCGCCAGGGCGCGGCCCTTGACCAGTTCCCCGGCCTCGGAGGCCGCCAGCGCCAGGGACTCCCCGCCCGCCTTCAGGCGCAGGAAGGAAAGGGGCTTGGCGGCCCCCTCCCCGGTCCGGCGGCCGAAGGCGTGGTCGAACTCCTCCCTGAGGGCCGCGGCCGACCCTTCCAGCGAATCCTGGTTCATGTCCCCCCCGAACAGGCGGAAATCTCGGCCTGGCAAATTTTGAGCAGGGCTTCCCGTCCGAACCCGCCGCCGAAGAGCAGGATGCGGGAGGCCCCCTCCTGGGCCAGCAGGGCCAGGGCCCTTTGCAGGTGCTCCAGGGCCCGGCCCGGCCTGCCGGAGCGCCGTGCCAGCAGCCCCAGATGCAGGTGGGGCATGGCGAAGTCCGGGTCCAGGTAGATGGAGGCAAGATCCTGCTGCCCGGCCCCTTCCAGGTCGCCGGCGCCCTCCCGGCACAGGGCCATCAGGTAGTGCACGCCCGCGTCCAGGTCGTCGCTTTGCAGCAGGCCTCGGCAGACGGCCTCGGCCTCGGCCATGCGGCCCGAGTTGGCCAGCAGCACG
>JAJYGY010000299.1 GCA_021790555.1 bacterium | reverse complement strand
CGCGCACTTCGAAGTCGCCCAGCGGGCTTCGCAGGGTGGCCCGGGTCTGGGCCAGGACCTTCTCAGCATCCATGTCCGTGTCCAGGTCCAGCAGCCCCAGGCCGGTCCCCACCCGCAGGCCCGCTCCGTTGCCCTCGGCGCCCCGGGCGTCCCGCACCCGGCCCCCCAGCATCTGGTAGCCCCCGCAGATCCCCAGAACCCAGGCCCCCCGGGCCTGGACCCGGCGCAGGCGGTCCGCCTCCCCGCTGCGCTGCAGGTCCCAGAGGTCCGCCAGGGTGTTCTTGGTGCCGGGCAGCACCATCAGGTCCGGCTGGTCCCAGGGGCTGGGGGATCCCGGCTTCCTCCAGGCCAGCGAAATCCCAGGGCCGGTCAGGGGCTGCAGGTCGTTGAAGTTTGAGATATGCTGGTGCCGGATTACTTCTATTTTTATTGTCTTTTTCTTCACGGCTTGAACTTTTTCATCCGGTATGCCCAGGGAATCCTCCTCTTCCAGGCCGTGTCCGGCCAGGTAGGGAATCAGGCCCAGGGTGGGGATGCCCCGCCTTTTCAGCCAGGAAATCCCGGAATCCAGGAGCCGGGAATCGCCCCGGAACTTGTTGAACACCACGCCCAAAAAGCGCCTCCTCAGCCAGGCCGGCACCAGTTCCAGGGTTCCCACCACGGCGGCGAAGGAGCCCCCCCTTTCGATGTCCACCACCAGGATCCAGGGCGCCCGGCTGAAGCGGCCGGCCTCCAGGTTGGCCAGGTCGCGGTGCCGCAGGTTCACCTCGGCCGGGGATCCGGCCCCCTCCAGGACGATCCAGTCGGCCCCCAGGCAGAGCCGGGCGTAGGCCTGCCGGGCCGTCCGGGCCGCCTGGGGCCAGAAGCGGTAGTACTGGGCCGTGGTGAAATGGCCCCGGGCCCGGCCGTCCAGGATGACCTGGCTTCCCCGCCCCCGCACGGGCTTCAGCAGCACCGGGTTCATGTCCCGGCTGGGCACGGCGCGGGCGGCCCGGGCCTGCAGCATCTGGGCCCTGCCGATCTCCCCGCCGTCCGGGGTCACGCCGGAATTCAGGGCCATGTTCTGGGCCTTGAAGGGCAGCACCCGGAAGCCCCGGTCGGAAAGCAATCGGCAGAGGCCGGCCGCCACCAGGGACTTGCCCACGTGCGATCCCGTGCCCAGCACCATCAGGCTTCGCGGCTGGATCCTCCCGGCTTTCAACGCGCTCCCCCCTTTGAGGGCCGTTCCCGGCCCAGGATGGACCCCAGGGCCCGGGCCAGGGCCTGGTTTTCCCCCGGAGTGCGGGGATTCAGGCGCAACCGGCGCCCACCCCAGGCCCCGAACCCCTCACAGGGCCGCGCCAGGATGCCCAGGCCGCGCAGCCGGGCGGCCAGGCTGGCGGCCCTCATGGGGGCTTCCAGCAGGAAGAACCCGGTGTCCGAAGGCCCGCACTTCAGCCCGGGAATGGACAGGGCCGAAAGCCTTTCCACCAGGTCCCGGCGCGACCGGGCCAGATCCCCGCGCGCCGCGGCCGAGCGCCGCGAGGAGGCGTCAAGCAGCCAGGGTCCCAGGGCCTGGGCCAGGCTGTTGACCGACCAGGGGTCCTGGAAGGCCCTCAGGGCCCGCACCTGGCCGGGATGCCCGGCCACGAATCCCAGCCTGAGGCCCGGCAGGCCCATCCCCTTGCTCAGGGACCGCAGCACCAGGCAGCCGGGGGCGCGGGTGGCCCGCTTCAGCAGGCTTTCCGGGGGCCGCAGGCACTGGGCCTCCAGGGTTTCGTCGACCACCAGCAGGCGCCCCCGGGCGCGGCCGGCCTCCAGCAGGCGGCCCAGGTCCCCGGCCTCCAGGCGCAGGCCGGCCGGGCTGCTGGGGTTGGCGATCCACAGGCTTTGGCAGGCCCCCAGGGCAGCGCGCAGGAGTTCCAGCGGGGGCCGCAGCGGCGGACGCCCCTCCACCGCGCGCACCCGGCAGCCGGCCCTGGCCAGGGCGGCCTCGTAGCCCCCGAAGCAGGGCTTCTCAAGGGCCACGGCGCGGCCCGCCAGGCTGAAGGCGATCCATCCCAGCGCCTCGCTGACCCCGTCGCAGACCAGCACCGAACCCTTGGGAAGCCCCAGCCTGGCCTCCACCCGGGAGGC
This sequence comes from bacterium, assembly GCA_021790555.1. Taxonomy (GTDB): domain Bacteria; phylum Oederibacteriota; class JAJYGY01; order JAJYGY01; family JAJYGY01; genus JAJYGY01. The sequence goes on along the minus strand of JAJYGY010000299.1, from coordinate 1,821 downwards.
CAGGCCGCTGGAATAGGGCTGGGGATACGATTGCAGCCCTTCCAGGCCCTTCAGGGCCCGGGCGCGCCATTCCCGGGGCGGCGCCTGCGCGCCCACCGTGGTGGAAAAATCCAGGAATTTCGCGGGGCGGCCGTCCTGGCGGTACACATCCCCGCCGTGCCGCTCGTGTTGGAGGTTTTCCATGGAATCCAAAGTCCCTTGGGGCGCCCTATTTCGTCCTGAAGGCGGTTCCCGCCGCCACCCACCAGACCTCGTCGGCCGCCCGGGCCAGGGCCTGGTTGAACTTGCCGTTCAGGTCGGCGAAGCGCCGGGCCACCGGGTGCCCGGGAACCCCCCCCTGCCCCACTTCGTCGGCCACCACCACGGTCAGAGCGGCCTGGTGGCGGCAGGAAAGGCAGAAGACTTCGGCCTGGTCCAGCACCCGGTTTTCGGGCCAGGCCATCGCGTTGGAGACGAACAGGCCCGTGCCGTCGAGCAGGATGGCCCTGAAAGCCCCCGCGCCCCGGCCCGGCGCGCCCTTGGAAACGGCCTTCAGCGCCTCCACCAGGCCGCGCCAGGCCTCCAGGGTGGTCCAGCCGGCCGGGCGGCTTTGGCGGTGCAGGCGGACGCGACGCTCCCGCTCCGGGTCGGCCTTCCCCCGGGGCGGCTCGGGCCAGGTGGCCAGGTAGGCCACGGCGCCGCCGCGCCGGGTGAAGGCGGCCACCCGCTCCTGGGCCAGGGCCGACTTGCCCGACCGGATCCCGCCCAGATACAGCACCAGCCTGCCCTTCCCCTTGGCCGCCTTGCCGCCGCTCATCCCACCTCCCCGCCGCCGGACCCGGACAGGGTCTTCAGCCGGGCCAGCTCGGGCCAGGCCCGCGCCACGGCCGCCACGGCCAGCAGGGTGCCGACGCCCCCGGCCACCACCGAGACCACCGGCCCAAGGATCCGGGCCGTCAGGCCGGATTCCGAGGCTCCCAGCTGGTTGGACATGCCGATGAAGACGAAGTTCACCGCCGACACCCGCCCGCGCATGGTGTCCGGGGTGCGCAGCTGCACCAGCGAATTGCGCACCACCACGCTCACGTTGTCGAAGGCGCCGGTCAGCCCCAGCATCAGCAGCGACAGCACGAAGGACCGGGAAAGCCCGAAGACGATGGTGGCCAGCCCGAACCCGGCCACGGCCGCCAGCAGGGTCCTGCCGGCGTTGTTCATGGGCGGCAGCCGGGTGATCAGCAGGGCCATGAACAGGGCTCCCACCGAGGGCGCGGCCCTCAGCCATCCGTAGCCCACGGGACCCACCTTCAGGATGTCGCTGGCGTAGATCGGCAGCAGGGCCACGGCCCCTCCCAGCAGCACGGCGAAGAGGTCCAGGGTGAGAGCGGCCAGGATGACCTTTTCTTCGCGCACGAAGCGGATCCCCGCGGCCAGGCTTTCCAGGGTGGCCGCCTCGCGGGGGGCGGCCACGTCGGCCCCGCCGCGGACGCCAGCCAGCAGGGCCGCCGAGGCCAGCAGCAGCAGGGCCGAGCAGCCGTAGGCCCAGAAGGCGCCGGCGAAGGCCGCCAGCACCAGGCCGCTCAGGGCCGGCCCCAGCACCATGGCCACCTGCAGGCTGCTGCTGCGCCAGGTCACGGCGTTCTCCAGGGTGTCCATGGGCACCAGGCGCGGCAGCAGGGCCGCGTTGGCCGGGGAATAGAAGGCGTCTCCCCCGGCCCCGGCGAAAAGGGCCAGGTAGTAGAGCCAGACGCCGCTCCCCAGGTAGGAAAAGGTCCCCAGGGCCAGCACCGAGGCCAGCACCACGCCCACCGAAAACAGGGCCACCTTCCGGCGTGGAAGCCGGTC
>JAJYGY010000139.1 GCA_021790555.1 bacterium | reverse complement strand
CTCGACCCGCCAGGCCGGCATCATGCTTTCGGGCGACGGCGGCCTCACCTACAGCCAGCTGCCCGAGCTGGACCTGGGCCAGGACCGCCAGGCCTGGGAGGCCAGCCTGGACCTGACCCCCGGCAAAATGGCCGCGGCCCTGCCCGCGCTGACCCTGTCGCCCTACTACAAGGTCCGCCAGGCGGGCTTCTCCACGCCCGACCAGGAGACCCTCCTCGACACCCAGGAATACGGCGGCGGCCTGGACGGCAGCCTCTACGGCCTGGCCCGCCTGAGCGGCCAGGTGGCCATCCAGCGGCAGGACGGCGGGGTGGGGCTTTCCACCGACAGCCTGCAGGCCAGCCGGGAGATCGTCCACGGGCTGACGGCCAGCCTGGCCGGCCGGCACCAGGAGGTGGGCGACCCGGCCCTGGGCACCCTGGAGGACACCCTGGGCGCGGCCCGGGTGGACTGGCAGGCCGACACCTCGCTGGCCCTGTACGCCGGCCAGCAGGCCACCCTGCAGCGGGCGCCCCTGACCCCCCGCAACGACCTGACCACCCTGGGCGGCCGCCTGCGGCTGACCAAGAACACCACGGCCAGCCTGCAGGGCTCCACCGGCGACCTGGGCAACGCCGTCACCCTTGGCCTGAACAGCCTGGTGAACCGCGACGTGGAGATGTACGCCAGCGTGGAGCAGCGCCAGGACCCCCTGGACGGCCGCATGACCCTGGGCACGGTGGGGGACCGCTGGAACCTGACCAGCAAGGTGCGCACGTCGGAGGAGACCCAGGTCGGCTGGGGCGACGCCCAGCGCTCGCAGAGCTATGTTTTCGGCCTGGACTACGCGCCGGTGGAGCACTGGACCTATTCCCTGACCTACACCCGCAGCAGCCTGCAGCAGCTGGCCGCCCAGGCCACCGACCTGTACGTCAACCCCGGCACCACGGCCGACAGCCTCTACCCCTCCAGCAGCGCCGGCCTGGTCAACCGCGACGTGGCCGGGGCCAGCGTGGGCTTCAACCGGCGCGACCTGAAGGCCAGCGCCCGGCTGGAGCTGCGCTGGGACCGGGGCGCCACCGACGCCAACCAGCAGGTGGGCGAGGCCCGGCTGGACTGGGACCTGAGCCACCAGTACTCCATGCTGGCCCAGGCCGACCTTTCGCAGGACTACAACCTGGACCTGGGCCAGACCGACGCCTACTACCACGACTATACGATGGGCTTCGCCTACCGCCCCACCGGCATGGACCTGCTGAACCTGATTTCGAAGTACAGCTACCTGGAGCAACTGGCCCCGGACCAGCTGCTGACCGGGGCGCTCTACCCGGCCCAGCGGGGCCAGGTGGGATCGGTGGAGGGCATCCTCGACCTGGGGAGGTATTTCGACCTGGGGGAGAAGTTCGCGGCCAAGATCGCCGAGGTGGAGGTGGAGGCGGGAAGCGGGGTGTGGGTGGGGGACCAGACCTACCTGTGGGTCAACCGGCTGAACTACCACCTGATCAAGCGCTGGGACGCGGTGCTGGAATACCGCAGCCTGTGGGACACCCTGGGGCCGGACGTCAAGCAGGGCTTCCTGGCCGGGGCCTACTACCACCTGGGGGCCCACCTGCAGGTGGGGGCGGGCTACAACTTCACCGACTACAACGACGACCTTTCGCAGCTCAACTACCGAAGCCACGGTCCCTTCGTCAACGCGGTGGGCAAGTGGTGAGCCCTAGGTTTCCGCCACCAGCAGCAGCTCCCCGCTGGACTGGCGCAGCTTGTCCTTCCTTCCCGTGAAATAGCGCCGGTCCATCTCCTCCGCGGGCACGTGGCCCGCCCGCTTGAAGCCCGCCTTCAGGGCCAGGCCCCGGATGTCGCCGGGCGCGAAGTGGCTCAAAAAGGGCGTGCCCGAGGCGCGGGCGCGGTCCTCCACGGCCTCCAGCACCGGCCGCTCGGCCGGGTCCACCAGGTCCATGGGCTGGATGAAGGTCATCACCAGCGTGGAGCCCGGGGCCAGGGTGGAGAGGCGGCGCAGGGTGTCCTCCACCGCGGCCCGGGTCAGGTACAGGCTGACCCCGGTGGACGAGACCAGGGCCGGCCTTTCCCTGTCGAGCCCGGCCGCGGCCAGCTTCTCCATCCAGTCCTCTCCTTCCTCGAAATCCAGGGGCACGAAGCGCAGCCGGTCGGGAAGGCCCAGGCCCTCCTCCAGCAGGCGCCGTTTTTTCCAGGCCTGGGTGGCGGCCCGGTCGGCCTCGAACACGGTCAGGCCCGGGACCGCCCCGGCCCGGCGCTGGGCGAAGGTGTCCAGCCCGGCCCCCAGCAGCACGAACTGGCCCAGGCCCGCGGCCGCGCTTTGCAGTGCCAGGTCCTCGATGTAGCGGGCGCGCGACAGGATGGAGGCGCGGAAGGGCCGCGTGCCCTCCGGGTCCATGTCCGGCCGGCGGCGCCAGCCTTCCGGCGGGGCGGCCAGTTTAAGCCCCAGCCCGTCCTGCAGCACGAAGGGGGGCTGGTCCACCTCCAGGTGCAGGGCCCTCCACAGCGCCACCCGCACGGCCGTGCCGTCGGGCCCGTCCTCGCCTTGCTTTCGCATGCGCCCTCCCCTGAACTCCCCCGCGCGGCGCGCGGGGGAGTGAATCGTATCACAGATGGCGGCGGGAAGGGCCTTGACAAAACATAAGTATCGGCTTATATATTTGGCATGCCGACCCTGGCCCCCCTTTTCAAGGCCCTCTCCGACCCCTCGCGCCTGGGCATTTTCGAGCGACTGACCCGGGGTGAGATGGCGGTGATGGAGCTGACAGCCCAGTTCGAGCTTTCGCAGCCGGCCGTGTCGCAGCACCTGGCCGTGCTGCGGCAGGCCGGCCTGGTGACGGTGCGGCGCGACGGCCGCATGGTCTATTACGGGGTGCGCCCCGACGCCTTCCGCCCCCTGGTGGACTGGCTTTCCCATTACCAGGCCTTCTGGCCGCGGCGGGTGGACCGCCTGAAGGCCCTTCTGGAAAGGATGGAACCATGAGCCGGGAGCGGGACGCGGACAAGATCGAGCTTTCCTGGGACCTGCCGCACCCGCCCGAGAAGGTCTGGAGGGCGCTGACCGAGCCGGCCCTGGTGGCCCAGTGGCTTTTGCCCACGGACATGGAGCTGAAGCCGGGCCGGCCCTTCCGCTTCCGGGGGGAGCCCAACCCCCTGTGGGACGGCGTGGTGCGCAGCGAGGTGCTGGAACTGGAACCCGGCCGCCGCCTGGCCTACACCTGGGTGGCCGGCGGCCCGGTGGGCCTGGATTCGCGCGTCACCTGGACCCTGACCCCCATCCGGGGGGGCACCCGGCTTTCGCTGGAGCACGCCGGCTTCAAGGCCGGAAACGGGCCCGCCTTCCAGGGCGCCCGGGCGGGCTGGAACCGCAACGTGGGCGAAAGGATGGCCGCGGCGCTGGCCGCCATGGACTGAGAAGCCCGTTTTCAAGACCACGCCGGCCCCGCGCCGGCAAAACCAAGGGAGGGAAGCGTGAACGTCCTGCTGTGGATCCTTCAAGTGCTGCTGGGCCTGTACTACATGCTGGGAGGCAAATGGCTGATCACCGAGCTTCCGGCGGACATGCTGCGCGTCCTGCCCCGGACCGCCTGGCTGGCCCTGGGCGTGCTGCAGGTCCTCTTCGGCCTGGGCCTGATCCTGCCGGGCCTGCTGAAGAAGTGGCCCAAGGCCACCCCGGTGTGCGCGGCGGCCGCCGCCGTGGAGACCGTGGCCGCGGCCGCCGCGGTGACGGGGTTTCCGGGCCTGTGGTGGGCCGTCATCCCGGGGCTTCTGGCGCTTTTCGTGGCCTACGGCAGGGCCAAGCTGCGGCCCTTCCAGGCCCGCGGCTAGCGCCCCACGCGGCCACGCGTGGGATTCCGGAAGTTTTTCCCACCGGCGCGGAGGAGTCCGCGCCCCTCCGGGGCTATACTGGCGGCGGCTGAAAAAAGGCCGCCGCCGGGAGCCCCCCATGACCAAGCATCCTTCCAAC
>JAJYGY010000279.1 GCA_021790555.1 bacterium | reverse complement strand
GTGCCTGGGGTGGGAGTATGAGAAAATATGGGTCGATTCTTAGGAGGAGGGAATCATGACTGTGGATCCGGTCTGCGGCATGGAGGTCGATCCGGAACATGCCAAGGGTGGCAGCTTTGAATTCCAGGGCGGTACGTACCATTTTTGCAACCCCAAGTGCCGGGAGAAATTCGCGGCCAATCCCGCAGCCTACCTGAAATCCACTACCGTCGATCCAGTGTGTGGCATGGAGGTCGATTCGCCGACCGCGAAGGGTGGCAAGCTCGAATATCTGGGCAACACCTACAATTTTTGCAGTCCGAAGTGCCGTGAGAAGTTCTCCAAGAATCCGGAATCCTTCCTAAAACCTGTCCGGGCTGAATCTGCCGATCTCCGCGTCTACACCTGCCCCATGGACCCCGAGGTGGAGCAAGTGGGCCCGGGAACCTGCCCAAAGTGCGGGATGGCCCTGGAGCCCAAGGACGTCTCCCAGGAGGTGGAACCTGCTCGAAACACCGAACTGGAATCCATGACCCTGCGCTTCTGGGTGGGGGCCGGTTTCAGCCTGCCCTTGCTGCTGCTTTCCATGACTGGACTGGGCAGCCTGTTGCCGGGCCGCCTGGAGGGGTTCCTTGAAGCGCTCCTGGCCAGCCCGGTCGTGCTCTGGGCCGGTCTGCCGTTTTTCCAGCGCGGCTGGCGTTCCCTGGCCACGCGCAACTTCAACATGTTCACCCTGATCGGACTCGGCACAGCAGCGGCATATCTTTACAGTCTCGCGGCGGTCCTGGCACCGGGCCTCTTTCCGGCGTCCTTCCGGACCGCGGATGGTTCGGTTCCCGTATACTTTGAGGCTTCAGCCGTGATCATCGCTCTGGTGGCCATGGGCCAAGTGATGGAATTGCGCGCCCGCGCCAGGACCGGCGACGCCATCCGGGCCTTGTTGGGCCTTGCTCCCAAGACGGCCCGGAGAGTGCGGGACGGCGTGGAAGAGGATGTTTCCCTGGAGGACATCATTGCCGGGGACCTTCTGCGCGTGCGGCCCGGCGAGAAGGTGCCGGTGGATGGCCTGGTGACCGAAGGAAAAAGTTGGGTGGATGAATCCATGCTCACCGGGGAACCCGAGCCCATTGAAAAGGCGGCCGGCGCCACGGTGACCGGTGGAACCCTTAACGGCCAGGGAAGCCTGGTGATGAGGGCGGAAAAGGTTGGAAAAGACACCATGCTGGCGCGAATTGTGCGCCTGGTGGGACAGGCCCAGAGAAGCCGCGCGCCCATGCAGAAGCTGGCCGACCGGGCCGCTGCTGTTTTCGTACCTGCCGTGGTGCTGGCCGCGCTGCTGGCGTTCGTGGCCTGGGCCCTTGTCGGCCCGCAACCGCGTCTGGCCCACGCGCTGGTGAATGCGGTGGCCGTGCTCATCATCGCCTGCCCCTGCGCCCTTGGCTTGGCCACGCCCATGTCCGTGATGGTGGGCACTGGGCTGGGTGCCCGGTGCGGCGTGCTGGTGCGTGACGCCGAGGCCCTTGAGGCCCTGGGCAAAGTGGACCTGCTTCTCGTGGACAAAACGGGCACCCTCACCGAGGGAAAGCCGCGCCTAACGGGCTTGGAGGCCACCGCCATGGGCGAAGGTGAACTTCTGGCGCTGCTGGCGGGCCTTGAGCAGGGAAGCGAACATCCCTTGGCCAGGGCCCTGATGGGTGGCGCCAGGGAAAGGGGCCTGACGATCCCTGCGGTAGAGGGGTTCGAGGCCCTTCCGGGACGGGGAGCACGCGGCAGGGTGGGTGGACGCGCCGTGGCCCTCGGAAACGCCGCTTTGGCAAAGGACCTGGGCGTGAATTTGGAACCCCTGGCCGCGAGAGCTGAAGAACTTCGAAGAGGGGGCCGGACGGTCATGGTCGCTATAGTGGACGGACATGCCGCTGGTCTAGCCCAGGTGGAGGATCCCATCAAGGCCAGCTCGGCCGAGGCCCTCCGCCAGATTCGCGCCGAAGGCATCCGTGTGGTGATGTTGACCGGTGACAGCCGCGCCACCGCCGAGGCAGTGGCCCGCGAACTGGGGCTGGACGAGGTGGTGGCCGAGGTGCTCCCCCAGGACAAGGCCGCTGTCGTGGAGCGCTTCCAGTCGCAGGGAAGGGTCGTGGCCATGGCGGGCGACGGGGTCAACGATGCCCCGGCTCTGGCCCGCGCGAGCGTGGGCATCGCGATGGGGTCGGGCACAGATGTAGCCATGGAAAGTGCCGGCCTGACCCTGGTGAAAGGGGACTTGCGGGGCATCGTCCGGGCCCTGCGGCTCTCACGCGCCGTCACGCGCAACATCAAACAGAATCTCTTCTTTGCCTTCTTCTACAATTCCGTGGGCGTACCGCTGGCGGCCGGGATCCTGTATCCTTTCTTTGGGTTGCTCCTCTCACCCATGGTGGCTGCCCTGGCAATGAGCTTCTCCTCGGTGTCGGTCATCAGCAACGCTTTGCGTTTGCGTAGTTTGAAACTATAGGATGATCCTATTGGGTTTGGCTGATTCTCCCCCCCGCTTTACGGGGGAGGGAATTGATCCGGGCAGGCCAAGGAGGTGCTGATGAACTGCGAGGAGGTGGGACAATTAACTCCAAGCTTTGCCCAGTCAGACCTTGGGCAGAGCCTCAGGTACTTGGCCACCAACGAGAACCTGCTGGCCATCCGCCATGGCCTTGACTTGAAGCCATGGGATGAAGTCCTTTCGGTGGCTTCTGCGGGTGACCAGGCCTTCGCAATGCTAGAAGTTGTAAAAACAGTGGTGGTGGTGGACAGCAATCCCAGACAGCTCGCCTATGTCGAACGGCAGATCGAGCTGATACGCAATCGGGATTTCCTGAGTTTTCGCAAGCCCCATCTGCTACTTCAATCCGATTCCAAGCTTGGCTTTGAAGTATCCCTGTTGGAATCCTTCAATGAGGTGGGTTTAAGGCAGCGCGAGCGGTTCTTCGTGCCGGCGCGACTTGAGGTGATTCGGGAGAAAATAGGGAAGGTGACTGTGTCCGAGCAGACCGTGCTCGGTGCTCTGGAAGGTCGCAGTTTTACCAAAGCGTACCTGACCAACATCATCGGCTACCAAGATTCGGACTTCACCCAGGGAAGCCTGCTTTTCGCCGGCGTCAATCATCTTGCCGTGGATGGCTTGCTGTACATCTCCAATGCCTGTGTGCATCAAAACTTCTTGCCGTTGATGAACCGGTTGGGATTGGAGATCGACAAAGAGCTCACGGCCGTAGCGCGGTCCCTGGAGCCGAATTGGAAGCCGGACATCTTTCGGCGGATTCGGTAAATGGCTAGGGCAGGCAGAGAGCGTGTTATTCTCTATTGTCGCATAATGATAGTTTGACGGCTTTTAAGAGTTGTGATAGACTTGGGCCATGAAAAACTCATGGATTTCAAAGAAGCTCAGCGTCGACCAGCTCGAAAAGATTTCGGGGATGCCCGGCCTGCTGGTGATGAAGCAGAACCTGGACAAGTTCTGTCAGTATCTGCTGGCCGAGCGGAATTTTTCCGAAGGCACCAAGACTAACTACCAATCAGATCTCCTTCTCTTCCTAAACTACCTTGCGGATCACGGGCTTGACCTCGAGCCGGCGGCCCTTACGCCGGACCATGTCCGGGCCTATTTAGCCTGGTGCAAGGAGTCCCAGGGCCACGCAGCTACCAGCAGGGCCCGGCGGGTGGCTGCCCTGAAGCATTTCTACCGCTTCATGGTTGAGAACAAAATCATCGCGGCCGATCCAATTTCCATTGTGAGGATCGGAAAGCTTCCTAAGGGGCTCCCCAAGCCGCTGTCTGAGGATGAAATGAAGCGGCTCCTCGACGCCCCGGACCAGTCCACTGACAGGGGTCTGCGTGACAGGGTTGCCATGGAATTTATCTACGGGTCGGGCCTGCGTATCGCGGAACTTTGCGGTATCAATTTCGGCTCGTTCGACCTGAACAACGAGAATGGCCCCATGCTTCGCGTGGTTGGAAAA
>JAJYGY010000300.1 GCA_021790555.1 bacterium | reverse complement strand
CATCATCGGGCCCAACGGCTGCGGCAAAAGCAACGTCTCCGACGCCATCCGTTGGGTGCTGGGCGAACAAAGCGCCAAGGCCCTGCGCGGTTCCAAGATGGTGGACGTCATCTTCAACGGGACGGACGCGCGCAAACCCTCCGGCCTGGCCGAGGTGTCGCTCACGGTTTCGAACGAGGAACGCGCCCTGGGCGTGGACTTCCCCGAGGTCTGCATCACCCGGCGCGCCTACCGCGGCGGCGAAAGCGAATACCTCATCAACAAGGCGCCGTCCCGCCTCAAGGACATCTACGCGCTACTGGCGGACACCGGGCTGGGCACCGACGGCTACAGCCTGCTTGAACAGGGCAAGCTGGACCTGATCTTGAGCTCCAAGCCCATGGACCGGCGTTCGGTGTTCGAGGAGGCGGCCGGCATCACCAAGTACAAGACCCAGCGCGACGAGGCCCTGCGCAAGCTGGAGGCCACCGAGCAGAACCTGCTGAGGCTCAGCGACATCCTGCAGGAGGTCAAGCGCCAGATCAATTCCCTGGAACGCCAGGCCAAGCGGGCCGAGAAGTACAAGACCTTCAAGGACGAGCTGGACGGCCTGCAGAAGCGCCTGATGCTCGACGAGCACCGCCAGTCGCGCGAGCGCGGCCAGGCCCTGGAAAAGGACCTGGAGGCCGCCCGGGCCGAGCTGGAGGGCCTGGAGGCCGGCGTGAAGGAGCGCGAGGCCGAGCTGGCCGGGCTGCACCTGGCCCTGGCCGGCGACGAGGAGGCCCTTTCGGCCGCCACGCGCCAGTCCTTCGCGGTGGAGACCGAGCTTTCCCAGGTGGACCGCCGCATCGAGCTCAACCGCACCCAGGCCGTCAACCTGGCCGACCGGGCCGAGCGGGCCGGGCGCGACTCGCAGGCCCTGCGCGAGAAGGAGGCCCAGGCCGGCCAGGAGCAGGGCCGGGCCGAGCAGGAGGCCGGGGCTCTCAGGGAGCAGGCCGAGTCGCTGGACAGGGAGATCGGGGCCCTGGAATCCGAGCTGGGCGCCAAGGCCGAGGAGCGCGGACGCCTTTCCACCCGGGCCCAGCAGCTGCAGCAGGAGATCCTGGACCTGACCCACCAGCGTTCCCAGGCCCGCGGCGAGGCCGACTCGCTGCAGGGCAAGCTGACCGTGCTGGAGGAACACACCGCCCGCCTGCGCCAGGAGCTGGGCCAGGCCCAGGAATCGCTGCACCAGGCCAGCCTGCAGCTGGAGGAGGCGGCCCGCCAGGTGGGGGGCAAGCAGGAGGAGATCCGCAGCCTGGAAGGCAGCCTGGGGGACCAGTACCGCCGCAAGCAGGACCTGGAGGAGGGCCTGCTCGCCGCCGAGGAGGCCCTCTCGGCCGGCCAGGCCGCCCAGACCTCGCTGGCCACGCGCCTTTCCGTGCTGGAGGAGCTTTCCAAGGCCCTGGCCGGGTACGAGGCCGGCCCCAAGGCGCTGCTGCTGGCCAGCCAGCAGGGGCAGGAGGGCCTGGGAGGACTCAACAGCCTGGCCCACCTGCTGCGCACCCGGCCCGAGTACGAGCTTGCCGTGGAGCTGGCCCTGGGCCACCGCCTGCAGACCCTGCTGTGCGACTCGCCCGAGCAGGCCCTCCAGGCCGTGCGCTGGCTGAAGGACGGCCGGCAGGGAAGGGCCAGCTTCCTGTGCCGGCCCTTCGAGGCCCTCGCCGCCCCGGCCTTCCCTCCCGAACTGCTTTCCCGGCCCGGGGTGCTGGGCGTGCTTTCCGGCTTCCTGGAGGCGGACGCCGCGCTGGCGCCGGTGCTGGGCTGGCTGGCAGGGAGCCTGCTGCTGGCGCAGGACCTTCCCGCCGCCCTGGCCCTGAAGCCCGACCTGCCCGCCTGGGCCGAGGTGGTGACCCTGCAGGGCGAGGTGCTGACGGCCCAGGGCCTGATCACCGGCGGCTCCACCGACACCGAGGAGCGCGGCCTGCTGGGCAGGGAACGCGAGATGGCCGAGCTGAAGCTGAAGCTGGACGAGCTGCGGGTTCAGGTGGACTCGCGCCGCCAGGACCGCGAGCGGCTGAAGTCCGAGCTGGGGCGGCTGGGGTCGGAGATCACCGAGTCGTCCTCCACGCTGAAGAACGTGCAGATCGCCGCGGCCCAGCTGGAGCGCGAGCACAGCGGCCGGCACGCCGAGCGCGAGCGCCTGGCCCAGGAATCGGAACAGAAGCGGGCCGCCATCGAGGAGGCCGACCGCCAGGCGGCCGACCACCGCCGCCAGGCCGCCGAGCTGGACGCCCGGGCCCAGGACCTGGGCCGGCGCGAGCAGGAGCTGGCCGGCGAGATGAACCAGGTGCTGGACCAGGTGGACCGCATGCTCGAGCAGGAGGGCGGGCTGCAGACCCGCCTGGCCGGGCAGCGGGTGGAGCGGGCCTCGCGCAAGGAACGCCTGGATTCGCTGACGGCCACGGCCCAGCGGCTGGCCTCCGAGGCCGAATCCCTGCGCCGCCAGGCCGCCGAACTGGAGGGAGAGAAGGCCCAGGTGCTGGCCGAGCGCGACCGCCTGCAGGCCGAGAACGAGGGCCTGGAGGGCCAGCTGAAGGACCTCTTCGCCCGCAAGGACCTGGCCCAGGAGGAGACCAAGCGCCTGGGAGAGGCCAAGCAGGAGCGCCAGAGGCTGGCCACCGAGGTGGAGGAGGGCATCAAGGCGCTGCGCCAGCAGGCCGCCCGCGCCTCCGAGGCGCGGCACGAGAAGGAGATGGCCCTGCACGACCTCAACACCGGCCTGGCCCGCCTGGCCGAGACCCTCACCAACGAGTTCCACGTCGACCTCCAGGACCAGGCCCAGGAGAGCATGGACCTGCGCGGGGAGGACGAGCCCGACCCGCGCCAGCGGGTGGAGGAACTGAAGTCCAAGATCGCCGACCTGGGGGTGGTCAACCCGGCCGCGGCCGAGGAATACCAGGAGCTGGAGCAGCGCCACAGCCTCCTCTTCGGCCAGATCGAGGACCTGAAGACGGCCAAGGCCGACCTGCACAAGGTCATCCACAAGATCAACCAGACCACGCGCGAGCGCTTCCTCTCCACCTTCGAGGTGGTGCACCAGCATTTCCAGGAGGTCTTCAAGCAGCTCTTCCGGGGCGGCGAGGCGCGCCTGCTGCTGCAGGAGGACGGGGACCTGCTGGAGGCCGGCATCGAGATCATCGCCCGGCCCCCGGGCAAGCGGCAGCAGTCCATCACCCTGCTTTCGGGCGGCGAGAAGGCCCTGACGGCCATCGCCCTGCTGCTGGCCCTGTTCCGCCTGAAGCCCAGCCCCTTCTGCGTGCTGGACGAGATCGACGCGCCGCTGGACGACGCCAACATCTCGCGCTTCGCCAACCTGCTGACGGACTACGCCCAGAAGACCCAGTTCGTGGTCATCACCCATTCCAAGCTGACCATGGAGAAGGCCGACGTGCTCTACGGCATCACCATGGAGGAGTCGGGCGTGTCCCGCATCATCTCGGCCAAGTTCAAGGATTCGCAGCCCGTGGTGGCGGCCTGAGGCCAAAGCCGGGGGAGGTCACGCGGCGAAGGGGGCGGCTTGGGCCGCCCCCTTTTGCTTGCAAGGGGGTAGCATGGGACTGTTCGACCGCCTGAAGGAGGGGCTTTCCAGGACACGCCGGGCCCTGGGGGAGAAGGTCTCCGCGGTGCTGGCCGTGGGGGCCCGGCTGGAGCCGGCCACCTTCGAGGAGCTGGAGGCCGCCCTGCTGGCCTCGGACCTGGGCGCCGGGGTCACGGCCGAGCTGATGGAGCGGCTGCGCCGCGAGGCCGGCCGCGGCCGGGCCTCGGCCGCGGACCTGCGCCCGCTGCTGAAGGAGGCAGTCCAGGACTTCCTGGAGCGCCACGCCCAGGCCGCGCCCGACCTGCTGGAATCCGCGCCCGCGTCCCGGCCCCAGGTCATCCTGATGGTGGGGGTCAACGGGGCCGGCAAGACCACCACCTGCGGCAAGATGGCGGCCCGCTTCTCGGCG
>JAJYGY010000063.1 GCA_021790555.1 bacterium | reverse complement strand
ACGGCCTGGTGAACGTCCTGGGCGTCGTGCTGGGCGCCACGGCCGCCACCAGCAACCCCAGGATCATCCTGGGCGTGGCCCTGGCCGCCACCTTCGCCGAATCCCTGTCCATGTCCGCGGTGGCCTACACGTCCTTCAAGGCCGAGCGCGAACACTACCTGAGCGAGCTGGAGCGCGAAAAGCGCGAGATCCGGGAGCTCCCCGAGGTGGAAAAGGAGGAGATCCGCCAGATCTACCGCAAGCGCGGATTCTCCGGGGAATTGCTGGAGAAGGTGGTGGAGACCATCACCTCGGACGAGAAGGTCTGGCTGGACGTGATGATGAGCGAGGAACTGGGCCTGGCCGAGGTGCAGGAGGGCGACATCCTCAAGACCGTGGCCGTGGTGGGCCTGTCCTCGGTGGCCGGCTCCTTCATCCCCCTGCTGCCCTACTTCTTTTTCCCGGCCCGGGCCAGCCTGGTGCTGGCCCTGTCCGTGTCCGCGGCGGTGCTCTTCGGAGCGGGCTTCTACAAGGGCGGTGACCATGGGCCACACCTGGCGCAGCGCCGTGGAACTGTCCGTCATCGGCATGGTCTCGGCCCTGGCCGGCTACGGCATCAGCCTGCTGGTGACCCGGCTCTGACGGCCCGCGCCAAGACCCCCCCGAGGAATCGCATGGACCTGTATCCCCTCACCTTTGAACCCCAGTACCTGCCCAAGATCTGGGGCGGCCGCAAGATGGAGACCCTGCTGGGCCGCCCCCTGCCCCCGGGCCCGGGCGTGGGAGAGAGCTGGGAGCTGTGCGACCGGCCCGGCCGCGAATCCGTGGTGGCCGCCGGCGCCCTGAAGGGGGCCACCCTGCACCAGGTCTTCCTGGAATACGGCCCGCGCCTGGTGGGCCGGCCCGTCTTCGACCGGGCGCCGGCGCGGTTCCCCCTGCTGGTGAAGATCCTCGACGCGGCGGAGGACCTCTCGGTGCAGGTGCACCCGGGCGACGACTACGCGGCCCTGCACGGCGGCCCGGACGAAACCGGCAAGACCGAGGCCTGGGCCCTGCTGCAGGCCGACCCGGGGGCGCGCGTCATCGCCGGGCTGAAGCCCGGCATCGGCCGCGACGAATGGAAGGCGGCCCTGGCCGGCGGGGACCCGACCCGGGTGCTCAACCGCTTCGAGGCCAAGGAAGGCGACGCCGTCTTCGTGCCGGCCGGGCGGGTGCACGCCGTCGGCAAGGGCTGCCTGGTGGCCGAGGTCCAGCAGAATTCCGACACCACCTACCGGGTGTGGGACTGGGGCCGCCTGGAGGACGGCAGGCCCCGCGAGCTGCATCCGCGCCAGGCCCTGGAGACCATCCGCTTCGACGCCGAAATGGCCGGCATGCCGGACAGGCAGCCCCAGAAGCTGCTGCGCGGCGACGACTTCCAGCACGCGGTGCTGGCCCAGTGCCAGCACTTCACCCTGGAGCGGGTCTGGGTCGACCCGCTTTTCCGGCCCGGGCGCGTGCCCGAAAGCTTCCACATCCTCATGGGCTTCAGGGGACGGGGCCTGCTGCGCCGCCGTTCCGGACCGGACCTGACCCTGGAGCCGGGCCGCACCGTGCTGGTGCCGGCCTCGGTGGAGGACTGGCGGGTGGAGCGCCAGGGCGCGGAATGCCAGGTCCTGTGGACCCGCATCTGAAGGACCCGCCGGGGAGGCGCATGCCCGCGCTCGACGACATCCAGGCCCTGTTCTTCGACATCGGCGGTACCCTGCACGTCAACCGGGTGTGGATCCCCGGGGCGCGCGAGGCGGTGCAGGCCCTGCGCGGCCGCGGCCTGAAGGCGCGCTTCCTTTCCAACCTGACCCAGTTCAGCCGGCGCCAGGTGCATGAACTGCTGCGCGAGGGGGGGCTGGAGGTTCCGGCGGAATGGATCTTCACCCCGGCCCGGGCGGCCTCGGCCTGGCTGAAGGAGAACCTGGAGCCCGGGGCGCGGGTGCTGGGCCTGGTGCGCGGCAACCTGAAGGAGGATCTGGGCGGCCTGAACCTGGTTTCCGAGCCCCCGGCCGCGGCCCTGCTGCTGGGCGACATGGGGCCGGAATGGAGCCTGGAGGGGATGAACCAGGGCCTGCGGGCCCTGGTGGGGGGCGCCCGGCTCTTCGGCATGGAGCGCAACCGCTTCTACCGCCTGCAGGACGGCCTGCACCTGGATTCCGGGCCCTTCCTGGCGGCCCTGGAATACGCCTCCGGGCGCGGGGCCGAGGCGGTGTTCGGCAAGCCCAACCCGGCCCTGTTCCGGGCCGCCCTTGCCGACGCGCGGGTGGAGCCGGGCCGGACCCTGATGGTGGGCGACGACCTGGAATCCGACGTGCTGGCGGCCCTGAAGCTGGGCATGAAGGCGGCCCTGGTGCGCACCGGCAAGTTCCAGCCCGGATGGGAGGAGGAGGCCCGGCGCGCCGGCGCGCTGGTGCTGGGCAGCGTGGCCGACCTGGCGGGGTAGGCCATTGGCATGACTTCAGGAGGTCAGTATGGCGTTGTTCGTCGCGTGCCTGTTTGGGTTGTCCGTGGCCGGGCTGGCCTATTTCGGAGGCAGAGTCCTGATCGATCGCCTGACCGGGTGGTGTCGCTCCGGCATCCATTCGCTCAGGGAGCGGCTGGAAGGCGTCTCGGTGAGCGTGTCGGCCCACCGCCTGGTTCTGGGCATGACGGCTACTGCCCTGTTGGGCGGCCTGCTGGCATGGACCCTCTTCGGAGCGGCTTGGCTTTTTCTGCCCGGGGCCGCCCTGGGCTCGGCGCTGCCCTGGGGATGGGTGAGGAGGCTGGAGAGGCTCAGGGCTGAACGTTTTAGCCGGCAACTGGTGGACTGCCTGGACCTGCTGGCTGGGTCGCTGAGGGCTGGTCAGAGTCTTTCCCAGGCCCTGACCATTCTGGGCACGGAGGCCCCCCAACCGTCGGCCTCGGAATGGGGGATGGCCGCCGGAGAGGTGCAGCTGGGCAGGCCGGTGGAGGAGGCCCTGGAACGCATGGCCGCGCGGCTGGCCCAGTCCCCCTGCGCCGCCGACCTGGGCATGTTGTCCACGGCCGTGGCGGTGAACCGGGGTGTGGGAGGCAACCTTGCCGAAATCCTTTCAGGCCTGACGGCAACCCTGCGCGAACGCGAGCGCCTGCGCGGCCAGGTGGCGGCCCTGACGGCCCAAGGCCGCCTTTCGGGCTGGGTGGTGGGCCTGCTGCCCCTGGGCCTGCTGCTGGCCATGCAGATGATCGACCCGGAACTGGTGCGGCCCCTTCTCCATACCCCGGTGGGCTGGATCCTTCTTGGCCTGTGTCTTGCGCTGGAAATCTCCGGTGGCCTGATCATCCGGCGGATCGTGGATATCCGGGTTTGACAGGCTGTTGAAAAAGTACGGCCGAGGTCAGTTTCAGCGTCCCGCTAGCCTGGCGCTGAAATAGTCCTTTTCCATGAACCAGGTTTCTTCGGCGGTTTCGCGCCTTCAGGCGAGGCCGCCCAACCACCCTCGTCTTGAAGGGAGCGCCATGCGCTTTGTTGTTGCCGCGTTGTGGGGGGCCGCAGGATTCCTGCTGGGCCAGGTCCTGGTGGAGTCCAGGCAGCGGGCGCGGGCCCTGGCCAGGCTGAAGCCGCAGGCCCAGCCAAAGGGTGGGGAGGAGGCCGCCCCCGGCCCGGGGCCCCTCACCTCGGCGTTGAAGGGTCTGGCGACCCGGCTTCAAGTCCGGTTGCCGCCGCGCTACGTCCGCCATCTTGAAGCCAAGATAGCGGACGCGGACCTGCAAGGGCAGTCGGCCGGCAGGGTGGCGCTCAACCAGGTGCTGGCCGCCCTGGTCTTCACGGCTGGCGGTCTGGTGGTCGGATTGGGCCCGCTTTGCCTGATCCTGGCCCTGGGCGGGATCGCGCTGGCGCTGCCGCCGGGACTGGCGGCGGGCATTTATCTGGCCGAGTTTGACACCGGCTGGCTGGCGCCGGTGATTCGCTTTTTTTCGGATGTATTGGTGGGCGTGCCTTCGATTGTGATCGGCTA
>JAJYGY010000151.1 GCA_021790555.1 bacterium | reverse complement strand
ACGGCGAGCGTCGAGCTGCTGGACACGCAGGCGCCGCTGGGCACGTACACGCTCTTCACGCGCCTGCGCGACCTGAGCGGCGGATTCGTGGTGTTGCCGGGCAAGGCGCCGGCCATCGTGGATCCCTACGCGGCCTGCGATCCCTTCATCTTCAGCCCGGAGGGCACCCAAGGCATCCTGGGACGGCCGACCACCACGGTGTATTTCCAGGTCTTCTCCCCCACCAGCAACATGGTGCGGGCCGAGGTGAAGGTCTACCCGGAAGACGAGACCGGCACGGCCGTGGCGACGCTGCTCAACGACATCGCCCTGGGTCGGGACACGGCGCCGCTGTACTACGTGGGCGACGGGAACAGCCCGCACCAGGCCATCTACAACGGGAAACTGGTCGACTACTACTTCCATTCCAGCGGCTTTTTGAAGGCCACCTGGGACGGCAAGTATGAGGGAGGCGAGGGAGCCTACGGTGCCCTGCAGGGCCAGTACGTGCCGGACGGGGTGTACCGGGTGGTGATCCGGCTGCAGGACGCCCTGGGCGCGGTCAGCGAATACCAGGCCGACGTGGTGAAGGGCAAGGTGGTGTCGGACATCACCTCGGTGGGGGGCCTGGGAGTGACGTCCAAGGACTGGGGTTCGGCGCCGGTCTCTCCCACGTCCAGGCCCGGCACCTGGCCCCTGGCGGCCCTGGACGCGGCCAAAGTGGGCGGCATGGCGGATATCGACGGCCGGGCCGTGTATCCGGCGCCCAACGGCCAGGGTTTCGTGGGGTACCGCCTGGGCCTGGTGCCCACCACGGCCACGCCGGACGTGAAGGGCAACACCCTGGACTGGACCTGGCTTGACATGCCGGACACGGACGTGGCGCCGGTGCGATACTTCGGCAACGACCCCACGATGTCGATCCTGCAGGTCAACGGCGGGCTTCTGGGGCGGCTTCCCCTGGCCAGCCTGGCCGACGGCCAGTACGACCTGGTGCTGGGCGTCTACGGAAGCCGCCTGGTGACGGATACCAGCGGGAACGTGACCGTGACGGCGGGCCTGGTGGACACCGCGGCGGTGGAGGACCTGACGGTGGACAATTCGCCGGGCATCTACCTCGGGAAAACCCTGCCCGATCCCTTCCGGCAGTCTGTGACCCTGACGGCCAGCCTGGTGCCCGGCCCGGGCGGGCCGCAGGGGCTCACCTTCACCGTGCTGGACAGCCGGGGCAACATCCTGGCCGCGTTGCCGGCCTCGCCCTCATCCGGCGCATGGTCGGCCCTGTTCACCGCTCCCTCTCTGACCGACACGGCCTACACCGTGGTGGCCTCGTCCTTGGGCCTGGGGAGCCTGACCTTCACGGCCGAACAGGTGGCGGACAGCAACGACCTGGCCGCGGCCCTTTTCGCGCCCAGCCAGCCGGATCTCGACGGGTATGCCGCGCTTTCGGGCGTGGCCTGCGCCGACGCGCCCGACCGCCTGGACCACTGGGACCTGGATTACAGCCTGGATGGTGGCTCCACCTGGAAGTCCCTGCTGGACAACGCCCGCTTTTCGGTCACGCCCACGGCCGAGCTGGCCAGCCTGGACACCAACGGTTTCCCGGCCGAGCCGGTGCCCCTGCGCCTGACCGTTTCCGATCCGGCCGGGAACAGCCAGGTGGCCCTGGGCAGCCTGAACGTGCCCTTCAAGATGCAACTGCAGGCCGACCCCCAGGTGATGCTGCGGCCGGGCGGGGTGGGCTTCAGCTACAGCTACCTTTCCCAGGTGGCCAGCCTCTCGCTGGATGTCTATGACGCGGCGGGGAACCTGGTGAAGACCCTGCCCAGCCCGGGAATCCCGGGCCCGGGCAGCTTCAGCGCCGGCTGGCAGGGGCAGGACAACGCGGGCGCGGCCGTGCCGGCCGGGGTGTACACGGCCGTGCTTTCGGCCGTGGACCTGGCGGCATTGCCGGGCACCCAAGCCACCTCGGTGAGCGCCACGGTGGTGGTGGCGGACCTGTCGGACACCATCAACGGCGGCATCCAGTTGGACACCCAGGGCGACATCATTCCGCGCCCCTACGTGCAATGGAGCGTCAGCGGCAGCGGGCAGGCGGATATTCCGGAGAATGTTCATGGAGAATTGGAAGGAATGGGCACGGAACAGTGGATCAATTATGATCCCACGACCTGGGACAGCGACAAAATGAACACTGGGGGCTCGGACATCTTCTTTTGGGGCCCAAATAGCCCTTTTGTAGCTCCTTATGATCAGACTTTGCAAATCTGGTGGGGACACGATGGCTGTGGCAACCCTACCGTTTACACGAATTCTGGAAATAACGTGGGCTCGGAGTACCTGGAAATGGGCCAATCGGACCGAATCGGCATGGCTTGCACGACCGCCAGCAACTGCTCCAGTTCAGGCCCGAACGATTGCATCCTGCATGTGAAGTACTGGGATCTGAAGATACCCGATCCACAATATCCTGGGGTGCCGGTCAGCGCCCCTTTTGACGCGGCGGTGTCCTATCACCGCTTCGTTTCAGCATATTTTGAATTGAACTTCCCGGTGTCTTCCGGCGATGCGCAGAATTTTCCGTTTATGCCCAAGCAGGCGACGATTATCAGCGTTTCCCCGCCAGGAACCCATCTGGGCGATCTCAATGGAGACGGCCTTCCGAAGTTTAACTTCGGCGGTCTGGACACGGTTTCTGGGGAATTGGCAGGCCTCACAGAAGGTTTGGTGGACAATGATTATACTGGACCTGGTCCTCTGTCCAGCGCGTTACAGCCCGGCCATGGTACCAATTCCTGGGGAAGCCAAGACGGCGTGCTGGGCGGTACGGAAACGATTGGAATGCGCAATAAAGCATTATTGACTTTATTGATTCATGCCACATACAGCGCAATGGGCAGTGGCGGTTTTTCGAACTATACATTAACCAAAACAGTGAGCACTGAGGACGATGGACAATATTCGTTCATTCTGGAAGTGCACAGCCCGGTTACAATCTATGACATTTCAGCGGGTGTCTTTAGTGACAATCATAATTTGGTTCCGGCCTATAATGGTTACACTTCCGAAAATGAACCCGGCTATGTCGAATACTATTTTAATGTCTCGTATACCGTAGCTGCCCTTACGCAACCCTGGTCCGTCACCGGCACGGTGGAGGGGAACTGGGCGCAATGGGAGGAGCCCCTGGACGTCAACATGTTCCAGAGCTTGAGCCAGGACGCCTCGGCCACGGACTACGCCGATCCCTTTCAGGACCCGGACAGCGACCCGCATCTTTCCACCTGGCAGCTGGGCCAGCCGGAATATCCCGACAACAGTGGGCCGGATCCGGACTACGCCTTGGACGCGGTGGGCGACACCCAGCCCGGGGAAGGGCAGGAGGTGGTTCCCTCGTATGGCGCGGACGGAAGCCTGCTGGGTGTCTCCACGCAGGGCCTGACCTTCACCACAAAGTATGGGGGTGACGGCTTCATGCTGGGCGAGACCTACGATGAGGACAAGGGCGACCAGGTGGAACTGGGCCTGCGCACTCCCAGCCCGGATCCGTACGTGGCCTCCACCTTCGTGCGCCTGACCGGAACGGCCGAATTCGGGCAGGGCGGCTTCTACGCGCTGGAGGCCCGGCAATCGGATGGAAGCTGGAAGCTGTTCAAGGTTTCGGGCCATCCGGTTAAGGACGGGGTGCTGGGGTATTGGGAGAACACGCATGCACCCGGGGTGGAGGATATCGGCAACATCACCGGCACGGCGGCCCCGCGGATCGGCCCGCAGGACTTCCGCCTGACCGTGGTGGACGCCAAGGGCCAGGGCATGCAGAGCCAGACCCAGGCCCAGGTGGGATACCAGGTGCAGGCCGGCCGGGATTCCTACGCCGAGGACGCCTACGGCGAAGCCAGCCTGTTCTTTCCGGCCGGAGCGCTGACCCAGGGCAATGCCAAGTCCATCGCCATCTACCCGCGCCGCCGCCAGGACGTGCCCCTGCTTTCCAACGGCAGCTTCCCAACGGGCCTGGTGTTCACCTTCGAT
>JAJYGY010000098.1 GCA_021790555.1 bacterium | reverse complement strand
TTTGGGCGCCGGGCTTTTCTTCGCCTTCGCCTCCGTGGAAGCTTTTTTGGTTGGTTTCAATGCCATGGCCATTGCCTCAAAAATTCGGTGAAGCCCGCCGAGTTCCGCCTTTGGGGACGAGCGCGACAAAAAAGAAAAGCCAAGTCACGCAGCAAGGCCGGAAAAACAATCTGCCGCAGACTCAGCTTTGAGCGTGGGAAAAATGGTCAAAACTACTGGATCAGTTCCTTTAATTCCTTGCCGGGCTTGAATTTTGCGCTTTTCTTGGGGGGCACCTGAACCTGCTCGCCGGTCTTGGGGTTCCTGGCGATCCGCGCCTTCTTTTCCTTCACCACAAAGGTTCCAAGGCCGGTCAGGGAGACTTTTTCTCCGTTTTTCAGGGCGCTCTGAACAGAACCGATGATGGTTTCCAGGATTTTCTCGACCTCTTTCTTGGGCAGTTCGACTTTTTCCGCCACCTGGTCGATCAACTCGATCTTGGTCATAAGCCCCCCCAAGGATGCTGAGCGTGGAAGATCCCCATAGACCAGTGTTACTAAAAAAGCCTTATGCCGTCAACGAATTTCTTGTTTTGCAAAACTGGGCTCCCCCAATTCTTTCAAACAAATTCGCAAAAAACCTCATTGGCAAGCGGCAAAGCCCTGGGAGTAAGCCTGATTTTCCCCCCTTGGACTTCCAGAAGCCCCCTCTTTGTCAGGTTTTTCGTCTGTTCCCCGAATTCCTCCTCCCATTCGACGCCCTGCCGGTCCTTCCATTCCAGCAGGTCGATCCCGTCCAGCATCCGCAGGCCCAGGTAGGCCGCTTCCCCCCTGGCCTTTTTCGGCTCCAGGCGTTCGGATTCCTCCACCGGGATCCCTCCCTCCCGGACGCGCAGGGCGTATTCCCGCGGGTCCTTGACCCTGGAAAACCGCCTGCCCTCCAGGAAGGACCAGGCACCGGCGCCGATTCCCAGGGTCGGCAGGTTGCGCCAGTAGAGCTGGTTGTGCCGTGACCGGAATCCGGGCCTGGCGAAATTGGAGATTTCATACTGTTCCAGGCCATGCTCCTTCAAGATCCGGATCCCGGACTCGTACATGTCGGCCTGCAGGCCCTCTTCCGGGAGTTGAAGGCGCCCGGATTGCCACCATTGGTGGTAGCGCGTCCCCTTTTCGATGGTCAGCCCGTAGAAGGACAGGTGGGGAGGATCCAGGTCCAGGGCCCATTTCAGGGATTCCTCCCATTCTTCCAGGGTCTGGCCCGGCAGGCCGAACATCAGGTCCAGGCTCAGGTTCTCGAACCCGGCCCGTCTGGCCCATTCCCAGGCCTGGAGGGAATCCGCCGCGCCGTGGACGCGGCCCAGGGATTCCAGGTGCCGGTCCTGGGCCGCCTGGAACCCCATGGAAAGCCGGTTGACCCCGGCGCGGAGCAGGTCGCGGAATTTTTCCGGGGTGACGGTGCCTGGATTGGCCTCCAGGGTGATCTCCACGCCGGGTTCGAAGCCGAAAATCCCGCGGGCCCGGCCGACCAGCCCGGCCACCAGGTCCGCGGGAAGCAGCGAGGGCGTGCCCCCGCCGAAGAACACCGACTTCAGGCCTCCTCCCGCCGCTTCCGGGGCGCTCAAGCGCATGTCTTCCAGCAGGGCCTGGTGGTATTCCGGGATGGACTTCTCCAGGCCCTCATAGGTGTTGAAGTCGCAGTAGAAGCAGCGGCGCTGGCAGAAGGGGATGTGGAGGTACAGGCCCTCGATCATCGCGGAGCTCCAAGGCTCCCCCGGGCAGCGGGCTTCGGCCTCAATGGACCGTTCCCATCCTGTCGAAGGGATAGTAGCGGAAGAGGGGCTCGCCCCGCAGGTTGCCGGCCGGCACCGGGCCCCAGAAACGCGAATCGTAGGAGTAGTCCCGGTTGTCGCCCATCATCCAGTAGCAGCCCGCCGGGACGGTGACCGGGCCGTACCAGTCGCGGTTGCGGTACTTCAGGGTCGTGCCGGGCGGTTCCCAGACCCCGTTGGGCCCGGACTGGACGGCCTGGGGCGGGAAGGTGAAGGAGGTGCGGACGGCCTGGGGGTAGTCGTCCGGCCTGCCGTCGATGTAGACGATCTTGTTCTTCACCTCGAGCACGTCGCCGGGAAGGGCCACGCAGCGCTTGACGTAGCTCTGCCAGGGGTCGATGGGCGGGATGAAGATGACCACGTCGCCGCGGTGGGGCTCGCGCCAGAAGGCCACCCGGCCGGAAATCCCGGGGATGTGCCAGCCGAAGATGCACTTGTTCACCAGCAGGTGGTCGCCCACCAGGAGGGTGGGCACCATCGATTCGCTGGGGATCTCGTAGGGCTCCACCAGGGCGTAGCGGATGCCCAGCGCCAGCCACACGGCCACGGTGAAGGATTCGGCCGTCTCGCGGAAGGCGTGGCTCCGGGGCAGGCGCAGCAGCAGGGACGCCGCGTAGGAAAGCGTGGAGAAGAAAGCCACGCCGTAGAGGATGATTTCGGTCCAGTCCATGTTGTGGAAAATCTGGGCGAGGCTCACGAAGCTCCTTTCGAGTCGGGGGTCAGTCGATCTTCAGCACGGCCATGAAGGCCTCCTGGGGCACTTCCACGCTCCCCAGGTGCTTCATGCGTTTCTTGCCTTCCTTCTGCTTTTCCAGCAGCTTGCGCTTGCGGGTGATGTCGCCGCCGTAGCACTTGGCCAGCACGTTCTTGCGCATGGCCGGGATGGTCTCCCGGGCGATGACCTTCGCCCCCACGGCGGCCTGGATGGGCACTTCGAACTGATGACGCGGGATGAGTTCCTTAAGTTTCTCGCAGATCTGGCGGCCCCGCTGGGCGGCCATGTCCTTGTGGACGATGAAGGAAAGGGCGTCCACCGGCTCGCCGTTGAGCAGGATGTCCACCTTGGCCACGTCGGCCGGGCGCAGGTCCAGGTATTCGTAGTCCAGGCTGGCGTATCCCTTGCTGATGGATTTCAGGCGGTCGAAGAAGTCCATCAGCACCTCGGCCAGGGGCAGCTCCCAGTCCAGCTGCACCCGGGTGGGCGAGAGGTACTTGTTGAGCGTCTGGGTGCCGCGCCGGTCCAGGCACAGCTTCATCACCGGCCCCACGAATTCCGCCGGCACCAGGATGCTGGCGCGGATGTAGGGCTCCTCGATGACCTCGATGTCGTTGACGGCCGGCAGGTCCGAGGGGTTGTCCACCGTCTCCACCTCGCCGTTGGTGCGGGTGATCCGGTAGACCACCGAGGGGGCCGTGGCGATGAGGCTCAGGTCGAACTCCCTTTCCAGCCTCTCCTGCACGATTTCCATGTGCAGCAGTCCCAGGAAGCCGCAGCGGAACCCGAAGCCCAGGGCCCCCGAACTTTCGGGCTCGAACCTGAGGGCCGCGTCCGAAAGCTTGAACTTGGCCAGCGATTCCCGCAGCAGCCCGTAGTCGGTGGCGTCCTGGGGGTAGAGCCCGGCGAAGACCATGGGCAGGGTCTCCTTGTAGCCCGGCAGGGCCGTCTCCGCCGGCCGGTCCGTCTCGGTGACGGTGTCGCCCACCCGCACGTCCTCGGCCGTCTTGATGCCCGCCACCACGAAGCCCACCTCGCCGGGGCCCAGCTCGTCCAGGGTCTTGGGATGGGGGTGCATGGCCCCCACCTCGAGCACGCCGAAGCGCTTGCCCGTGCTCATCATGGTGATGGACATGCCCGCGCGCACTTTGCCGGCCTTGACCCGGACGTAGACCACCACGCCCTTGTAGGAATCGTACACCGAATCGAAGATGAGGGCCTTGAGCGGCTCACCCTCTCCGCCCCGGGGCGGCGGCACCCGGGCCAGGACCGCCTCCAGGATCTCGGGGACGCCCTTGCCCTCCTTGGCCGAGGCCAGCACCGCCTGCGAGGCGTCGATGCCGATGACGTCCTCGATCTGGCGCCGGGTCTTCTCGGCGTCGGCGCCGGGCAGGTCGATCTTGTTGATCACCGGGATGATCTCCAGACCGTTGTCGATGGCCAGCGTGGCGTTGGCCAGGGTCTGGGCCTCCACCCCCTGCGAGGCGTCCACCACCA
>JAJYGY010000077.1:1326-4033 GCA_021790555.1 bacterium | reverse complement strand
GGGGTCCCCTGAACGGCAGGCATTTCGAGACTTTTTCCGAGGACCCCTTCCTTTCCGGCCGCCTGGGCGTGGCCTACGTGCGGGGCCTGCAGTCGGGGGGCGTGGGGGCCTCGCTGAAGCATTTCGCCTGCAACAACCAGGAACACGAGCGCATGCGGGGCAGTTCCCAGGTGGATGAGCGGACCCTGCGCGAGATCTACCTGCCCGCCTTCGAGGCCGTGGTGAAGGAGGCCCGGCCCTGGACGGTGATGTGCGCCTACAACCGGGTCAACGGCACTTACGCCAGCCAGCACCGGGGGCTGCTGACGGAGCTGCTGAAGGGCGAGTGGGGCTTCGGCGGGGCGGTGATCTCGGACTGGAGCGCCGTGCACGCCACGGCCGAGCCCGTGAACGCGGGCCTGGACCTGGAAATGCCCGGGCCGGCCAAGTTCTTCGGCCGCCTGCTGGAGGAGGCCGTGAAGTACTGGCAGGTGGAGGAGAAGGACCTCGACGAGGCGGTCCGGCGCATGCTGGCTCTGGTGCTCCGGTGCCTTCAGGGGGCCTCGGCCCACGCCGCCTCCGCCTCGGTCAACACGGCCGCCCACCAGGCCCTGTCGCGCGAGCTGGCGGAGGATTCCCTCACGCTCCTGAAGAACGAGGACGGCATCCTGCCCCTTTCCGCTTCCGGGTTGAAGTCGCTTGCCGTCATCGGCCCCAACGCCGACAACGCCCCCATCGGGGGAGGCAGCAGCTGGGTCGAATCACCCTACCGGGTGGCGCCGCTGACTGCCCTGCGGTCCCTCCTGGGCGCCGGGGTGGAACTGGTGCACGAGCCCGGATGCGAGAACTTCGTCGAGCCCCCGGCGCCGCCGGCGGAATCGCTGCTGCCCCCGGAAGGCCCGGGCCCCGGCCTGCTGGCCGAGTACTTCGACAACGCGGACTTTTCCGGGGAGCCGGCCGCGCGGCGCGTGACGGCCCACCTGGGTTTCTGGTTTTCGGGCGGGGCCCCGGCCGAAGGGCTGGACGCGGTGCGCCACAGCCTCCGCTACCGCGGCCGTTACCGCTGCCCCCGGTCGGGCGAACACACCCTGGTGGTGGGCGCGACCGGACCGGCGCGCGTCTACTGGCAGGGACGCCTCCTGGCGGAGTCCGTGGGCGGGCAGGGAAGGGAAGGCTCCTGGGGCCAGGCCGAGGCCAGGGTGACGCTGCGCTCCGGCGAGGAGTACGAGGTGGTCATCGAGTATTCCAAGGACCCGGCCAGCGAGATTTCCAACCTGCATTTCGGCCTGGGCCGGGTTTCGGCGGACGGCTTTGCCGGCGAGATCGCGCGCGCCGCCGAGGCGGCCCGCCGCTGCGACAGGGCGGTGGTCTTCGCCGGCTACCCCGAGGGGTTTGAAAGCGAGGCCAGGGACCGGCCCTCGATGGACCTGAGCGGCGAGCAGGACCGCCTCATCGAGGCCGTGGCCGCGGCCAACCCGGACACCGTGGTGGTGCTCAACGCCGGGGCGCCCGTCCGCATGCCCTGGATCGACAAGGTGAAGGCCGTGCTGCTGGCCTATTACCCCGGCCTGGAGGCGGGCCATGCCCTTGCCAGGACGCTGTTCGGGGAGGCCAATCCCTCGGGCAAGCTGCCGGTCAGCTTTCCCCGGCGCCTGGAAGACACGCCCGCCTTCACCACCTACCCCGGCGGCCGGCGCGCCGAGTACGGCGAGGGCGTGTTCGTGGGCTACCGCTGGTACGACCGGCGCGACATCGCCCCCCTGTTCCCCTTCGGGCACGGCCTTTCCTACACCCGCTTCGGCTACGAAAACCTGAAGGTTTCGGCCGGCCTGCCGCTGAAGGTGGCGCTGACCCTGCGCAACCTGGGGGAGCGGGCGGGGGCCGAGGTGGCGCAGGTCTACGTGGCGGACCGGGAATGCTCGCGCGAGCGACCGCCCAGGGAGCTGAAGGCCTTCGCCAAGGTCTTCCTGAAGCCGGGCGAGAGCCGCGAAGTGGAGTTCAGCCTGGACGCGAGTGCCTTCTCGTTTTATTCGCCGGAAAAGAAGGGCTGGGTGCTGGAGGCCGGGGAATTCGAGATCCTGGCCGGAAGCTCGTCAAGGGACATCCGCTGCCGGGCCATGGTCCGGCTGGGGGACTGAGGGGGCGCGGGGATTCCCCTGTCCCGGGAGGTTGCCGTGGAAGAGGGCATGGAGCAGGCCCTGCAGGAGGCCCTTTGGCGGCAGATTCCGCTTTCGCGCGCCATGGACCTGCGGGTGGTGGAAGCCGGCGGCAGGGTCCGCCTGGGGGCTCCCCTGGCTCCCAACCTGAACCACCAGCAAACCGCCTTCGGAGGCAGCCTCTACTGCGCGGCGGTCCTGGCGGGATGGAGCTGGCTGTGGGTGCGCCGCGGCAGGCTGGACCTGGGAGGCGCCCTGGTGGTGAGGGCTTCCACGGCGCGCTACCTCAGGCCCGTGTCCTCGGCCTTCACCGCCGTGTGCCCGGGGCCGGAAGCCGGAGACTGGGAGCGCTTTTTGGGCCGCTATTCGAGGCGGGGGCGGGCTTCTCTGGAACTGCCCGTGACGATCGAGGAATCAGGACTTGAGGCTCTGCGTTTTCGCGGCGAATTCGCGCTGCTGCGCTGAGGCCATTTTTCTGGGGGTGCCTGCGTTGATAAAGAGGATGATGGCCGTCCTGATCTTCGTCCTGATGGTGCTGTGCCTGGCCTTTCCGGTGGTGTTTGAGAGCCACC
>JAJYGY010000077.1:0-1316 GCA_021790555.1 bacterium | reverse complement strand
GAGCCACCTGAGGAGCGTGCCGGAACTGCAGCGCGAGGCCCGCGACCTGGCCCAGCGCAACGGGTTCTGGGGAACCGTGCTGGTGGCCAGGGGCGACGGAATCTTGCTGAGGCAGGCCTACGGTATGGCCGACCTGGCGGAGGGCCTGCCCAACCGGCCCGAGACCCGCTTCGAGATCGGCGGCCTGACGGAGGGCTTCACCGCCACGCTGATGCTGCAGCTGAAGGAGCAGGGCCGGTTGTCGCTGGACGACCCGCTTTCCAAGTACCTGCTGGGCTATCCCCACGGCGGGCTGATCCACCTTTCCAACCTGCTGTTCCAGAATTCCGGCATTCCCGACCTGCGCCAGCAGCCGGACTACTGGACCACCTCGGCGGTGCTGCCCATGAGCTGGCAGGACGTGGTGGACGGCTTCCAGAACCTGGGCCTGCGCTTCCTGCCCGGGGGAAGGGTGGAC
This sequence comes from bacterium, assembly GCA_021790555.1. GTDB lineage: Bacteria > Oederibacteriota > JAJYGY01 > JAJYGY01 > JAJYGY01 > JAJYGY01. The sequence goes on along the minus strand of JAJYGY010000077.1, from coordinate 859 downwards.
GACAGCGCCTCCAACTACGTGCTGCTCACGCGCGTCATCGAGGACGTCACCGGGGGGTCCTTTGAAAAGGCCCTGGAGAAGGGCATCCTGCGGCCGGCCGGCCTTTCGGCCACCGGCGTGGCCAACCCCTATTCCGTGGTGCCGGGCCTTTCGAGCGACCTGCTGCCCCAGTCCAGCCCGCTGGCCTACCGTTTCCTGCGGGTCTCGGGCCTGCGGTCCAACCAGGGCTATTACCTGGCCCCCCCGGAGGACGCGGCAGAACTCTACGGCGCCGGCGACCTCTATTCCGACGTGGACGACCTTTACCACTTCAGCCAGGCCCTGGTGCCGGGCGGCCTGCTTTCGTCCGACAGCCTGGCCCTGACCTTCGGGGCCTCGTCGGGGCTTTGCGGGGGATGGCGGCTGGTGGAGGGAAGCGGGGGATCGGTGGCCTTTGAACAGGGCAGCGTGGGCGGCTTCCGCTCCTGCCTGATGCGGGCCGTGGACGGCGCCTTCTGCGTCATCGCCCTTTCCAACAACGGCGCCGACGCCGTGGGCATGGCCCGGGCCCTGGCCGGCCTGGCCCTGGGCGAGCAGTGGCAGAACGAGGAGGCCAGGCAGAAAAAGGGCGACGGGAAAAAGGCCGGAACTCCCGCGAATGCGGATTCGAAGAAGTCCTGATTTCGAAAAACGAAACCCAAATATTGATTTATGTCATGGCTTTTTGGCTTCTTTTTGCCCCGGCTTTTTTTTGTCATCCCCAGGGGTGACAGGGCGGGGAAGTTTGTTGTAAAGTACCCCTGAAAAGGGAGCCAGAGGGGTCAAAAGAGGCAAAATGGCGCTGTGAGGAGGCCCCGCTCGGAGAGCGGGGCAAAGGCGC
>JAJYGY010000395.1 GCA_021790555.1 bacterium | reverse complement strand
AAGCTCCGCTTGGACACGGACCCTTCAAGCTGGGCGCACAAAAACTATGAAAATAGTTGGGTGGGTTATGACGGGGATACGGGAACTGCCAACGCCGCAGTGATCAAAGTTCTTGCTTCTCCAAACACCCAAGTTCCTTATGCCGCGCAAGCCTACGTGACGGATGACATTCGTCAGTCGATGCCGAATACTACAACGACGAGCCAAGTGTCCCAAGGCACCGTTTGGCAGGAGTCTTGGCAAGATAATGTGAACAGCAGCGGGCAAGTCATCGACCGTGCCCTGACGCAGACCGGCGCCTCCTTCGGGCCCAGCGCGGGCCCCGACAGTTCCGTGCTGACCCTTGTGTTCAACCGGCCCGTCCATGACGTGAAAGCGGACTTCTCCACCACGGACCCGCATCCCGTCTTCGTCACCCGGGAACTCAAGGACGCGCTTTGCGGCCCCAATCCTCCGCCCAGCGACGTCAGCTGCACGGCCTCCAACCTGTTCGTGCTGAGCCCGGAGGCCGGCACGGCCCTGCCGGACACGGTGTTTTCTGCGCCCTTCACCTTCAACGGGACGCTCAACGGCGGGCAGACCTTCCTTTCCATCACGGCCCAAAGCCTGACCACCACGGCCCTTCCCGATTTTCCAAACCTGGCCCTGGATTCCAACCCCGGCACGGTGGCCAGCGTTTCCGTCGATTCAAGCGGCAATACCACCTTTTCGGGCTATGAACCCGGAGTGGAATCCCTGCCTTTGACGCTGAATTCCTCCCTGGCAAACGCCTCCAACCTGACGGTGCACAGCGGCGTGCCCTATTCAGCCGGGTTCATCTATGTCTCGCCCACTTCGCTGCAAAGCACCTTCCAGGTGCTTTCGGCCGCCAGCCTGCAGCCGGGCAGCCACACGGCCGAAGTGACGGTCACCCAGCCCCTGCAAAGCCTGCATGGGGATTTGGTGGACGAAAAGGGGAATTCGGTGCTGGCCTCCATGGATTTCAGTCCCGCGGATTCCACGAACCTGCTTTGGCAGGCCTCGTTTTACGCCGATCCCGACCGGGTGGATTACGGCGCCACCTACGTGCTGCGCCTTAGCGGGGTGGATTTCAGCGGCAGGCAGCTCTTCGCGGCCAACGACTCCACCTCGGTGTACGATCCCGCAGCGGACGTGGGTCCGTCCGAGGAAGGGGTGAACACGCGCTACCGCTTCAATTTTCAGAAACCGCTGGAATCCCCCGGCCAGCCCAACAACGCCCTGCCAGACATCCAGGCGCAGTGGAACGGCCCCAATCCGCCGCACCTGGACACCAATTTGTCGGCGGATTTCAATTTGCCTCAGGGGTTGAACGTCAACGGGGGCAGCTTCAATATAGGCAGCATCGAGTCCAAGCTGGGCAACCCCATCGCGGGATACCAGCCCGACCCGCTCCTGCTGCCGGATTTCCAGCCCAACATGGCGCAGGGCTTCGCCAACCTTTCGGGTTCGGGCATTAACCTCAACGTCTGCCCCCTGGCCAGCCAGGTGGGGGACAAGGACGCGGAGGATGAGAAGAGCAAGAACGAGCAGGAAATCCAGTCGGCCTCGGGCACGCAGCCGATCTTCCACCCCGGGGTGAAGGTGGACGCCTTCGGCGAGGGGGGCCTTTCGGCCATGGCGGCGCTGACCGACACCGGCGGGGAAGTGGACAGCTTCGTGGCCAACGACGTGCCTTTCGCGCAGGACATCCCGGCGGTGAGGGCCGGGGAAGTGGCCATGGCGACCTTCCAGACCGCGGCGCAGGTTTACGAGGGTGCCATGAGCCTGCTTTCCGCGCTTTCGGCCTCGCACGGAGACCTGCTGGACGCGGGCAAGGACGCGCAGCAGGCCCTGGGCTACGCCCAGGAGGCGGGCATGGACTACCTGAAATGCCAGGCCCACCAGCTGGCCGACATGGCGGGCAGCGTGGTCAACCAGGCGGGCAACCTTTCGCCGCAGCTGGGCGGGTATTTGCGGCAGGACATGCAGAAGGCCGGCAACGCGGTGACCAAGTGCACGGGCTTCAGCGCGCCCAGCGGGGCGGGCAACTGCGACGTGCTGCAGGACCTTGAGAACCGCAGCGGGGTCTCCACCCTGATGAACGACTTCAACCAGATGAAGGGCGGGCTGGACGAGTTGCACACGCAGATCGAGGAGATCGGCTCGGACGCCGGGGGCGGCTTCACGCTGCCGGACGCGGACGTCATCGAGAGGCCCATCGTCAACGCGCTGGCCAACGTGCCGGGCGGGTTTCTCGTCCAGGCGGGCTACTACCTCCAATCCGTGCTGAACGCGGGCGGGGGCAACGGCATCGCCAGCCTGGCGGACATGAAGCTACCCAACGTGAACGTGGGGTCGTTCGGCCTGGATTCGGGGGCGGACGCGGCCCTGACCAGCCTTGGCAGCGTGGCCGCGCCCTTCCTGCCCTTCGTGGGCAACCTGCTGGGCCTGTCCTCGGCGGCCTTCGGGGGCCGGGCGGCCGGGGCGGCGGGGGTGACCTTGCAGGCCCTGGATCCGGCGCCGGCCCTGAAGGTGCTGTATCCGCCGACGGGCAAGGTCATCGGCATCACGTCCGACGGCTCCACCCTGTACGTGGTGGGCGTGGCCGCGGACTGGCTGCCGCACCTGGTGGAGATCAAGGCCCAGGCCGACAGCGGGCCTGTGGTGACCACGGCCCTGGACCTGCACACCCTGCACACCCAGTCCGACGGCAACGGCGGGGCCCTGTTCAGCATTCGGGTGCCGGTGGCCCACGGCGGCCTGAACGACCTGCATGTGTGGGCCGTGAACGCGGGTGGCAACCAGACGGACGTGCACGTGCCCATCTACCTGGATGGCACGCAGTTTCCGGAACAGGGGAGCGTGGCGCGGGGCTTGACCGGATTCAACTGGCAGGTGGCCAGCGGCGGGGTGCTGGGCACGGGCCTGGGCGCCACGGTGACGGCCAGCGGGGTGGGCCGGGTCACGTACCTGAACGCCCAGCCTGGCCAGGACCCCCAGGCCGGACCTTTTCAGACGCAGGGCGGCTCGGTGCTGAGGGTGACGTATCCGGACGGGTCGGCCAACGGCGATTTTGAGGCCCTGGACGGCTCGTCGGGCGCGCCCCTGGCGGAGACGGGGCCCGGCATGTACGACGTGGGAGGCGCGAGTTCCTTCACCCTGCGCCTGAAGCCGGTGTACCTGGGCAGGAGCTTCCTCAACATCCAGGGCGATGCCGACGCGACGCGGCTGAAGGAATTCCGCCTGGAATACGTGGACGGCTGGCTGGACACCACGGAAGCGACGGCCGAAACGCCCCTGCTTGCGGGTGAGGCGGGATCCAGCCCGGTGTATGGTTACGGCAACACCGAGGCGGCCCAGCAGGCGGATTTCATCCGGCCGGACCGGCTGGTGATGGATTCCACGCAGGCTGTCTCAGGACCGATCTACCGGTACATGACGAGCTGGGACGTGTCCACGAGGCGCCTGACCGGCCGCTACACCCTGCGCACCGTGATAACGGACGACAATCCCGCGGACCAGTTGAGCCTTCAGACGCGCTGGGACGACAGCTCGGGCACGCCCACGGCGGTGGAAGACCCGGTTTCGCCTTCGGGCGAAAAGGACCGCTGCGAGTTCACCATCGGCACGCCCGTCCTGGCCCCGGGCGACCCCAATTTCACCTCTGGGGCCAACGTGATCGTGCCGGGCCCGTACCTGCGTGCACAGGCCCTGTTCCCCTCCGGGCTGCTGAAGCACGACACCTGGATGAACCTGTACGCCGACGACACGGGCCTGGGCGGCATGGTCCCGGTGTCGTCCTACGCGTCCATCTCTCCGGTGTACAGCCTTTTCCCGGAGATGACGGCCGCGGATTTCAACGACAGCGGCCTGGGCCCCCAGGACCCGGGCAATTCCGTGCAGTTGAACATCCGCTACAGCCAGGGCGACCTGGATTTCGATCCCTTCACCGGGCATGAAGACCCGGACCTGCCCAATTCCACGGCCGTGGTTCCCGGGGTGCGGCAGGCCATCATCCAGGCCAACCTGGGGATCTACCGC
>JAJYGY010000394.1 GCA_021790555.1 bacterium | reverse complement strand
GCAGGCCGGGCCCTCGCGCGATTTCCAGGCCAGCTACGCGGACGGGTCCGGGGGCCTGGTGCAGCTTTCGACCCACTGGGTGGAGAACAACTACTACGCCATGCCCTGGCTGGTCTTTTCGGGCGGCGAGGGGCTCTTCCAAAAGCCGGTCTTCCAGGCCCTGGGCCTGCGGGTGGGCTGGGCCGAGCTGAGCGGCTACGTGCAGTCCTACGACACCACCACGCAGGGCCTGGGAACCTACAACCAGCAGGCCGGGGCCTTCACCCTGGGGGCGGCCTACCGCCTGCAGCAGCTCATCACCGACCAGATCGGCCTGTGCCTGGAGATCGGCTGGGACGGCTGCCGCTTCCCCTACATCGTCAACACCGGGGCCACCGGCTTTTCGCGGCCCATCCAGTCCCCCGAGACCGGCTTCGACGGCACCCAGACCGCCCTGGACTTCAGCGGCCCCTACGTGCAGGTGACCCTGGTGGGCTGGCTGGCCCCGCCCTTCCGGCTGGGCGGCGCGCCTTCCCCCGCCTCCCTGGCCTCGCCGCGGACGCCCACGGCCCAGGCCTCCGGGCCGTCCCCGGCCCCGGACGCGGCCCGGGCCTCGCGCGACAACCAGGCCCTGGGAAACAACTTCATGCTGGAGGGCATGGCCCGGGACGCCCAGGAATCCTACCAGAAGGCCGTCGGCCTGGACCCCTCCAACGCCGGGGCCTGGAAAGGCCTGGGAACCGCCTGCTACACGCTGGGGGAGAAGGACCAGGCCGCCCAGGCGTGGAAGAAGGCCCTGGACCTGGACCCCGCGGACAAGGACCTGAAGGCCCTGCTGGAAAGGCTGGACGGGGAATAGGGGAAGAAGGGAGGGGCCCGTGGGCTTGTGGAGCAGGTTCGCCGAGAGGATGATCGCGGTGGCGCGCGAGGAGGCCGGGAAAAAGGCCGCCCCGCCCCCCCCGGAGCCCGCCCCGGAAGGCAAGGCCGGCGTGGGCAAGCCGCGCAGCCAGGCCTTCTACACCATTTCCGGAAGGCCCCACGTGCGCATTCCCTGGGGCGACGAGGCGCGCTTCACGGACAAACAGCTCACCGCCTGCCCCGGCTGCCGGGCCAGGCCCGGCGAACTGCACGACCCCGGCTGCGGCCAGGAGCAGTGCCCCTCCTGCGGCGGCGCGGCCTTCCACTGCGGATGCCGGTACGGGGAATGACCGGGGTCCTACTGCGCCCTCAGGCGGACCGCGGCCTTGCGCCGGGGACGGCGGCCGGAAGCGGGGCGCGAGCCCACCACGCTGATCGACCCGTCCACCTCCAGCACGGCCAGGTCGGCCTCCTCGAGCCCGGCCAGCCCGTGTTCGCGCACCGCGGCCTTCAGCTCGTCCAGACCCAGCCCCTCCTTCTTCAGGTTGCGCCATTCCACCCTGCCGGAGCGCAGCAGCAGGGTGGGGCTTCCCTCCACCCAGCGCTTCAGCCGCAGGCGCCGGCCCAGCGCCGATTTCAGCAGCGCGTCCAGGCCCATCAGGGTGGCCGCGGCGCACAGGCCCGCGGGCAGGCTGCTGTTGTCGCCCACCATGGCGTTCTGCACCGAATTGGCCAGGGTCAGCAGCAGCACCACGTCGAAGAGCGTGATCTGGCCGACCTCGCGCTTGCCCAGCAGGCGCAGCGCCAGCAGCAGAAAGGCGTACACCGCCGCGCTCCTCAGGCAGACTTCCAGCAGACCGGTATGCATCTCCGTTCACCCAGCGTGGGGTCTTGAAGGAATATTCCGGGGCCTCGGGGCGGGATTCCGCCACCGCGTCCCGGAAGACCGAATCCAGCATGCCCTCGGTGAGCCTGCCGGTGAAGGTGTTCTGCTGGCTGGGGTGGTAGCAGCCCAGCAGAAGAGTGGGGCCCACCCTGGCCCGGGCGCCGTGCCCGAACCGGGGAAGCGGCCTGGCCCGGTGGCCCAGCCCGGAAAGGGTCTTCAGCACCCCGGCCCAGGCGAATCCTCCCAGGCACACCACGACCCTCACGTCCTTCAGCAGCGAAATCTCCCGCGCCAGGTAGGGCAGGCAGCGGTCCCGCTCCCCGGGCAGGGGCAGGTTGCCGGGAGGGGCGCAGCGCACGCAGGCCGTCACGGTCACGCCCTTCAGCTTCAGGCCGTCGTGGCGCGAGATGGACGCGGCCCGGTTGGCCAGCCCCAGGCGGCGCAGCGAGGCGAAAAGCCAGTCGCCCGAGCGGTCGCCGGTGAACACGCGCCCGGTGCGGTTGCCGCCGTGGGCCGCCGGGGCCAGGCCCACCACCAGGATGCCGGCGCCCGGATCCCCGAAACCCGGCACCGGGCGGCCCCAGTACTCCTCGTCCCGGAAGGAGGCGCGCTTCTCGCGGGCCACCTTCCCGCGCCAGGCCACCAGGCGGGGGCAGGCGCGGCAGGATTCGATCTCGCGGCGAAGCCCCGCCAGCGTGCCCACGGGGTCAGGGCTGGATGGTGGCCACGTAGTGGGCGGCCCCGTTCTCTATCCTGAGCACCACCGCGGGTTTGACCGCGTTCCGGTCCTTGTCCAGGGTGATGTTGCCGCTGACCCCGGGGAAATCCCTGGTGGCGGCGATGGCGTCGCGCAGGTCCGGCCCGGAAAGGCTCTTGGCCCGTTTCATGGCCGCGAAGAGCACGTTGGCCGCGTCGTATCCCAGCACGGCCAGGGCGTCCGGCGTCTTTCCACCGTAGGCGGCGCGGTACTTGGCAAGGAAGGACACCACGCGGGGGTCCTTGCTTTCGGCCGAGTAGTGGTCGGAGAAGTAGCAGCCGTCGAGGGCGCTGCCGCCGATGGAGTAGAGCTGCGAGGAATCCCAGCCGTCGCCTCCCAGCAGGGGCTGCTTCATCCCCAGGTCGCGGGCCTGCTTGGCGATGAGCCCCACCTCGGTGTAGTAGCCGGGCACGTAGATCACGTCCGGCCTGCTGCCGCGCATCTGGGCCAGCTGGGCCTTGAAGTCCATGTCGCCGGCCGAATAGCTCTGGTCCGAGACGATGGTGCCGCCCAGCCGCTTGAAGACCTGGGCGAACACCGAGGAGAGCCCCACGCTGTAGTCGCTCTTCTCGTCGCGGAAGATGGCGGCCCGCCGCGCCTTCAGCTGGTGGAAGGCGAAGTCGGCCATCACCTTGCCCTGAAAGGAATCGATGAAGCAGACCCGGAAGATGTAGTCGCCCTTCTGGGTGACGGCCACGTTGGTGGACGACGGGCTGATCATGGGCACCTGGTGGGCCTGGCAGATGGGGGCGGCGGCCAGGGAATTGGAGCTGGCCACCTCGCCCAGCACGGCCTTCACCCCGTCCTGGGTGATCAGCTTGGTGGCCACCACGGCGGCCTCCTCGGGCTTGCCCTCGTCGTCCTCGGCGATCAGGTCCACCTTTTTGCCGTCGATGCCCCCGGCGGCGTTGACCTCCGCCACGGCCAGGCGGATGCCCTGGTCGGTGGAGACGCCGAAGGTGGCGTCGGATCCCGTGAGCGAGCCGTATTCGCCCACCGGGATCTCGCCCGCGGGCACGCGCGGCCCGCAGGCCGAGAGCAGCAGGCCCAGGCCCGCCAGGCAGGCGGCCAGGCGCGCGGGGCGGAAGGGGGACCGGGCGGGCTTTTTCATCTGGATTCTCCTTGTGCGAAGGAAGGCGCGGGCGAACGGGACGGAACTTTTATAGCCAAAGCGGGGGGCGGAAACAAGGTTAATCGCGGGCCCCGGAGCCCGACAAAAAAAGGGGGGGCGGCAGCCGCCGCCCCCCTTGGGGTGTCCGAACGCCGCCGGATCAGTTGTCTCCGCGCGCGCGGTGCCGGTTGTCGTCCTGATGGCCTAAGCCCTGGTCGCCGGAATTGTCCTGCCGGTCCCCGCCGGCGTGCCAGCCCTGGTTGCCCTGGTCCCCGGAATTGCCCTGCTGGCCCCAGCCTTCATGCCGGCCCCGGTTGCCCTGGCCGCCGGAATTCCCCTGGTTGCCCTGGTCCCCGGAATTGCCCTGCTGGTTCCAGCCTTCATGCCGGCCCCGGTTGCCCTGGCCGCCGGAATTCCCCTGGCCGCCCTGGTCCCCGGAACTGCCCTGCTGGTTCCAG
>JAJYGY010000224.1 GCA_021790555.1 bacterium | reverse complement strand
CCTTCCTGGCCTCGGGTGCCTACGACAACACCCGCCGCCCGGGCCTCTGGCCCGCCTTGAGGATCTCCTTCAAGGTGCTGGCGCTGATGTTGTTCATCTTTTCCGTCGGCCTTTTCGCCTTCAAGATCCAGTTCCTTTCCCGCAAGTTCTTCTTCGCCTACTGCCTGGCCTGCTGGGGGCTGCTCTCGGCCTCCAAGTCCACGGAATTCGCGATGCTTCGGATGCTGCGGGGCCTGGGCTTCAACACCCTTTCCGTGATCCTGGTGGGCGGGGAGAAGGAAATGGGGGACATTTGGGAGGAGTTCCAGCGGCACCAGGAATGGGGCTACCGCGTGGTCGGCCGGGTGGCGCCCGCCGGGCATCCGGGAAGGCGGCCCTCCAGGGTCGCGGCGGCTCCGGGGTTGCGGGTGCTGGGCCGGGTGGCGGACCTGGGGCGCATCCTCAGGACCCGCATCGTGGACGAACTGATCCTGGCCCCCTCGGCGCCTCCCGCGGTGCTGCGCGCGGCCACGCGGGAGGCGGCCGTGGCCGGGGTGCGGGTGCGGGTCCTGGTGGACCCGGCCTTCAAGGACTGGAAGCCCCAGATGGACGAACTTGGCCGCGTGCCGGTGCTGGCCTTCAGCCAGTATTCCTCCCGGCCCTACCAGCGCATCGCCAAGACGGCACTGGACTTCTGCGGGGCCGGCCTGCTGCTTTTGCTGCTGTCGCCGCTGTGGATGCTGGTCTCCCTGGCGATCCGGCTTTCCATGGGTAGCCCGGTTCTTTTCAAGCAGAAGCGGGCCGGCCAGAACGGCAGGGCCTTCACGGTCTACAAGTTCCGCACCATGGTGCCGGAGGCGCGCAGGCTGCAGGAACGCCTGGCCTCCTCCAACCAGATGGGCGGGCCGGTCTTCAAGATACGCGAGGATCCCCGGGTGACCCGGCTGGGCGGGTTTTTGCGCAAGACCTCGCTGGACGAACTGCCCCAGCTGCTCAACGTGCTCAGGGGCGAACTTTCGCTGGTGGGGCCCAGGCCCCTGGCAAAGTACGAGGCCAGGCGCGTGCCGGCCTGGGCCTGGCGCCGTTACTCGGTCAAGCCCGGCATCACCTGCCTTTGGCAGGTCTCGGGGCGCAACGAGCTGACCTTCGAGCAGTGGATGCGGCTGGACCTCAAGTACATTGACCAATGGTCCCTTTGGATGGATTTCAAGATCCTGCTGCGCACCCTGCCGGCCGTGTTGGTGAGACGCGGGGCATATTGAAAAGTGCGGGCCGCGCCGGTGCCCGTGCCCGATGAACCTTCCATGGGGAGGCGATTTTGCATCGAATAGAACTGGTCCTGCTCCTGCTTCTTGCTGCGGCCGCCGCCGCGCGCCTTCGCCGGGTGCTTCCGCCAAAGCGGCCATGGCCGCTTTGGGTGTTGTGCCTGGGATACGCCGCATGGGGGGGGCTTTTCATCCGCGAAACCATCTGCCGTGGCTGGAACGGAAAACCCTTCTATTGCCTCTTTGACGACGCGATGATCAGCCTTCGATATGCCCTGCACCTGGTGAGGGGGCAGGGCTTGGTCTGGAATCTGGGCCAGCACGTGGAAGGCTTCACCAATCCCCTGATGACTTTCGCCATGGCCGCGGCCCTGAAGGCGTTTGGCATGGTGGACGGAATCCTGTGCATCCAGTTGGCCGGCTTGGTGCTGGTCCTCCTCGCCGCCTGGCTGGCCCTGGAGATATGGACGAATGGCTTTGCGCGGGAACGGTCTGACGGGCTGTCGGGGGAACGTTTCTGGATTCTGGCGGGGATCCTGGCCTATTATCCCGTTTCATATTGGTCGTTGATGGGAATGGAAACCGGCCTATTGACGGTCCTTCTCCTGGGCGCGGTGGTATTGGTTCTGAAACACTGGGGGGACGATCGGTTCCTGCCCTGGCCGCCGGTTTTGCTTGGACTTGCCGTCCTGTGCCGCCCGGACGCGCTTGTCCAGGTGCTGATTATTTTCGCTTTCCGCTTCGCCTCCCTGCGGAAATGGCCGGATTTCAGGAAGGCCGCCGGCGAACTGCTTTGTTTTGCCGCGTTCCCCCTTGGTTATGAGGTTTTCCGCCTGGCGTACTACCATCGATGGCTTCCAAACACCTATTACCTGAAGCTGACGGGGCTGGCACTGGGTATCCGGCTTCTGGGCGGGTGGAATTTCACCAGGGAATTCCTGGCTTCGGTATGGCCCCTGGAAGTCCTGGCCTTGGCTGGTGTATTCCTGCGTTTCAACGCGAAGAAATTCCTGATTTGGTCGCTGCACCTGTCCCTGATCCTGTACCAGATCTGGGTAGGAGGCGATCCCTGGGTTTATTGGAGGATCTTCACCCCCTCCATGCCCCTGCTGGTTCTCCTGGCGATGGAAGGGCTCAAAAACACGGTGTGGCACTGGAAGGCCCCGGAGTTGTCCTTCCGAGGTTGGGACGGCATGGACCTGAAGTATGCCGCCGTCGCCTTGAGTTTGATGGCGTCGTTTCTCTGGGCCGACTGGAAGTTCCTGGGGGAGATATGCTTCACCCGGCCGCCCTATCAGGTGGAGGCCAACCGAGAGAACCTGAAGACGGCCCTCCTGCTGCGGAATGTCCTTGAGCCCGGGGCCAAAGCGGGCGTTTTTTGGGCCGGGACAATCCCGTATTACTGTGAAGTGGAGGCCATCGATTGCCTGGGGAAATGCGACAGCCACATCGCCTCCTTGAATGCGGATCCCAGCCTGGGGTGGGCTGGCATGATTTCCGTTCCGGGGCACAACAAATACGACCTGGATTATTCCATCAAAACCCTGAAGCCTGACTACATCCAATACGACAAGTGGGGAAGGGACGACCTTTCGGCTTATGTGGAGAAGAACTATGTGTCCTATGAAGGACGATGGCTTCTCAAGGGGTCCCGATATGTCCGGTGGAATCTTGTCGATTCAAAAACGCCACAGGTGCCAGAATGAGGGCCGGGTCTATGGACAAGGAGGCCACGGAGAACGCGCGATTTTCCGGCTGGGAGGCGGCCTTTCGGTACCTGCTTTGGGCGCTGGTTCTCGTGGCGGTTGGCTATATCGCCGCGCTGCTTGCCGTCTTCGCGTTGCGGAGTGGATATCCCTATGAATTGGAATGGGGAGAGGGATTCCATCTGGAATTCGTCAGACGGATTTTGGACGGGCAAAGGCTGTACCAAGCCCCCAGCCTGAAATGGCTCCCCTTGATGTACACCCCGCTTTACCCCTATCTTGGGGCGCTGTTCGTGAAATGTCTCGGATGGAAGCTGGCCTCCCTGAGGGTCATCTCCATCCTGTCGACCCTTGGATGCATGGCCATCCTCTACGGGATGGTCCGGGAGGAGACCCGGAGCTGGAAATTGGGGGTCCTTTCCGCCGGCGTTTTCTCCGCCTGTTTTCGCATCGGGGGTGCCTGGTACGACGTGGTGCGCAACGACATGCTTTTTGTCTTCCTCCTTTTGGCGGGGGTCTGGGTCCTGCGGAAGGCGGGCCGCCGCCGTGATTTCATGCTTGCGGCCCTCCTGTTCAGCCTGTCCTTCTGGACCAAGCAGTCCGCGCTTCCTGTTAGTTTGGTCGCGCTGCTTTGGACCTGCTTCCAGGGCCGCGGGAACGCGTTGACGTTTGGCGGGTCCCTTGCCGTCTTCACGGTGGTCCCTTTTGTGGCGATCCAATGGGCCACCCGAGGATGGTTTGGATTCTACATCTTTGAGCTCCTTCCAACGACCCTGAGCAAAAGTGAAATTCTGGGTTTTTGGGTCCACGACATTTTTTGGAAGATGCCTGTGGCGGTAATTATGGCGGCATCCTACGCCCTGCTCTTGCCGTGGGGAAAACCGGCGATTCGAAAGCCGGTTTTCAACCTGTTGATGTTCGGAGCCTTTTTCGCGATTTCCTATGCCTCGCGCATCAGGTTCGGCGGGTACAGCAACGTGTTGATCCCCGCGTACGCCGTGCTGAGCTTGTTCTTGCCGATCGGCCTGCACGCGGTGTCGGAACATTCCGGAGGATCCCAGGGCCGTTGGAAGGGGGCCGTGGGTGCTTTGGCCGCGCTGGCCTGCCTGGGGCAGTTTGCGCTTCTGCACT
>JAJYGY010000115.1 GCA_021790555.1 bacterium | reverse complement strand
CATGCGGCGGGTGCAGGAGGCCGGGGGCGACCCCTTCTTCGAACTGTCCCTGCCCCAGGCCATCCTGCGCCTGAAGCAGGGCTTCGGCCGCCTCATCCGCCACCGCGAGGACAGGGGCTGGTTCTTCCTGCTGGACCCGCGCGCGCTCACCACGGGATACGGAAAGGCCTTTTTGAAGTCTTTGCCCCGCTGCAAAGTCGTGATAGATTCGGTGCCGGTGGAGGGCGGGGAGGAAGAACCTTGATCTCGACGGGAGGGTTCCGTGTACGTTTTCGGCAACATGCTTTACGGCTTCGCCCGGGTGTTGGGCCTGGCGCTCAACCTCTATTCCTGGGTGATCCTGATCGCCGTGGTCCTGACCTGGGTCAACGCCGACCCTTACAACGGCATCGTGCAGTTCTTCCGCAGGGTCACCGAGCCGGCCTTCGCCTGGATCCGCCGGCACCTGCCCTCGGTCTTCGGCGGCCTGGACCTTTCACCGATCTATCTCTATCTGATCATCATCTTCCTGCAATACGCCGTGGTGCAGAGCCTGATGGAGGCGGCGTTCAGGATGAAGTAGCGCGAGGGAGGGGGGCTTCCGGGCCTGAAACCCTTCCGCAAGGCCTTTGATATTTTTGCTCGGCCGCTGCGCGCCCTTCGGGCGTCTTCGCGGCCTCGCCAACCGCCCGAGAGGACAGGAAGGCTGGTGCTCCAGGGTTTCAGGCCCGGAAGCCCCCCACCCAAGTCCGCGGGAAGGCGTTTGAGCGGCCCTGTTTTCCACGGGGGATGTTTCGATGGCAGTGAACGCCTTCCTGTTTCCCGGGCCCGGCGCGGCCGAGGCCGGCATGGGCATGCAGCTCTACAACGTGGCCCTGCCCCTGCGGGCCAGCTTCGACTTCGCCGACAAGCTGATGCAGCCCCTGGGCGTGAAGCCCAGCAAGGCCTGCTTCGTGGGCCCGGACGCGGAGCTGAAGAAGAGCTCCTACGCCGGCCCGGCCCTGCTGGCGCTGACCCAGGGCCTGGTGGAATTCTTCAAGCAGAAGCGCGTGACCTTCCAGATGGTGGCGGGCCAGGGCTTCGGGGAAATCTGCGCCCTGGTGGCGGCCAACATCCTCACCTTTGAGGAGGGGCTGCTCTTCCTGCGGAAGCGGGGGGAGATCCTGGAGGCGGCCTGGGCCAAGGCGCCTTTTTTCGTGTGCACCCAGAGCGGGCTGCCCGTGGAGGAACTGGAGGCCCGTTTCAAGCCCCTGGCCCGGCGGCCCGAGGTGGTGGCCTACCACAGCCCGGACGCCTGCACCCTGGCCGGGGAAGAGGGACTGCTGAAACGCATCATGCCCCTGCTGGCCTCCAAGCAGGTGAAGGTGGGGCCCGTGGAGCCGGGCATGGCCTGGCCCCATCCCTCCTTCGCCGAGGCGGCCGTGGAAGTGGCCGCGGAGTTCTCCAGGATCAAGTGGCAGCGTTCGGGCACGCGCGAACTCCATTCCTCCACGCGCGGGGAATGGGTGGCCGACCTGGGCGTGCTGGCGGACCTGCAGAGGGAGCTTTGCGTGGCGCCCATCCGCTGGGACAAAACCCTGCGGTCGCTCTTCGCCCGCGGGGCCAACACCGTGGTGGAACTGGGGCACGGCCAGAACCTGGTGAATTACGCGCGCAAGGTGGACAACGGAATCCGGGCCCTGCCGGCCGAGGATTCCAAATCCCTTTCCCTGGCCCTGAAGCTGGCCAACTGAGGTGTCCATGGACCGAGACGAGGCCTTTGGCGCGGGAGGAGAAGACCGGCTGGGATGGGCCCTGCTGGCGGGCCTGCTTCTCCTGGCCGCGGCCGCCAACCTGGCCTGGCTGAGGATGAACCGGGCCCCCCAGGGCTGGGACGAGTCCATCCACCTGCTTTCGGCCCTGGACCTGCGCCACGCGCTGGCCCGGGGGCCCCTGGCCGTGGCCGGCACCTTCCTCACCAGGAATTCCTATTATCCCCCCCTGGTCTCCCTGCTGGGGGCCCTGGCCGGCGGACCCGGCCGCTTCACCGCCGTGATGGTCCTTTTCCAGTGCCTGCTGCTGGGCTCCCTGTTCCTGTACGCCCGCGGCGAGGCCGACCCGCTCTCCGCCTCCCTGGCCGCCTCGCTGGCCCTCATCTATCCGCCGCTCTATTCCCAGGGGCACCTCTTCATGCTGGACATGCCGCTGACGGCCATGTTCTGCCTGTGCCTGCTGCTGCTGCGGCGCTCGGGCGAAGGCAAGAGCCTTCCCTTCTCCCTGGCCCTGGGCCTCGCCATGGGCCTGGCCATGCTGGTGAAGTGGAGCTTCGCCGTGTATTTCGCCCTGCCCTGGCTGTGGGCCTTCTTCAGGGACCGGGACGCGCGCGCGCGGCGCAACCTGGGCCTCTCCCTGCTGGCGGCCGCGCTGGTGGCCGGCCCCTGGTACCTGTGGAACCTCATCCCCATGTCGCGGGACCTCTTCTTCTTCGCCTTCAAGCGCGGGGCCGAGGAAGGCCAGCCGGCCGTGTTTTCCCTGGCCGGGCTGACCTATTACGCGCGGATTTTGCCGGCCCAGCTGGGGCGCTGGCCCTTCTGGCTTTTCGCGATCTCCCTGCCTTTCGGGATCCGCCACCCGAAGTACCGCCGCTGGCTGCTGTGGGTGCTGGTGCCGAGCCTGGCCTTCACCCTGCTGCACAACAAGAAGGACCGCTACTTCATGCCGCTCCTGCCCCTGGTCGCCCTGATGTCGGCCCATCTGCTGCACCAGGCGGCCCGGGGCGAACGCCGGCGCCTGCTGGCGGCCCTGGGGGTCTTCCTGTGCGCCAGCCAGTACCTGTGGGCCAATTTCCCGCTTTCGCCATCCTGGCCCGGGCAGGACCGGCCCCTGCGCCGGGACTGGGCCATGGACCGGGTCTTCGGCGAGATCCGCTCCTTGGAGAAGCCCGGCGACAGCCCCAGCCTGGTGGTGGTGCCGGACTTCCAGCGGATGAACAACCTCAACTACGGCTTTTTCAGCCGGGCCTATTTCCCGGAGGTGCGCGTGGGGGGCATCTTCAACTTCCCCCTCTTCGCCGACTACGTGCTGGCCAAGACCGGGGACCAGGGCCCCTCCTTTTCCGACGCCGGGGAGAGGAAGGACATCCTGGAAAGGCTCCTGGATCCCGGATCCGAGATCTCGCGCATCTACGCCCGGGTGGCCGAATTCCCGCTGCCGGACGGGTCCCAGGCCCTTCTGTTCCGCCGACGGGACCCCATCCCGGTGGACGACGCGAGGTTCCGCGCCGACGTGCGGAAGTTCCTGCGCCAGGCGCTTTCGCATTACCTGAAGGGGGAGAAGGGCCTGAAGGTGAACCTGAAACTGAAGAAGGGGGACGCCAGGATCGAGGAGCTGGACGCGGGCTTTGAAAGCGGGGAAGTGGGGGACTACCAGCACAAGCCGGCCGGACTGGAGATGGGCCCGGTGCGGCTGGAAATCCGCGACATCCTGCTCAATCCCTGGGCCCTGGACCAGGGGCGGTTGCAGCTGCTCAGCCTGGGCGCCATCCGCGTCGTTTCGATCAGGATCAGGGCTTCCGATCTCCAGGCCTTCCTGGAATCCCAGGCCAAGGGCGTGGAGGACCTGAAGGTGAGCCTGGAGGACGGCCAGGTGGGGGCCAGCGCCCGGGTGCGCGGCATCCCGGTTTCGGTCCGGGCCAGCCTTGAAAACCTGGACCCGGCCCACCCCAACCTGTGGGTGAAGGTGACCCGGGCCCGGGTGGGCTTCCTTCCCCTGCCGGCCTGGCTGTTCAACTACGCCATCAAGGACTTCAACCCCCTGCTCAACCCGGACCAGGCCCCGGTGAAGCTCCGGTTCAGGAAAATCCTCATTCAAAACGGGGAACTGACCATTTTCTAGGACCTCACCTTAGCACGCACACCGCCACGGGCGCGCTGGACTGCCTCCAGCGCGCGGCCTGTCTTGATTCCAGCACGGCCTCGTAGATTCCGTTGGCCAGGTTGCCGTCCCAGCCCGTGGGCAGAGGCACGCGGTTCCATCCTTCCTGGTAGGCTCCCGGCACTTCAAAGATCCCCACGCAGGTCATGGCCGGGCTGTACAAGCGCACGCGGATGTCGTCCGCGCTTCCCAAAAGATCCACG
>JAJYGY010000169.1 GCA_021790555.1 bacterium | reverse complement strand
CCGTGGCCGGCCCGAAATCCCCGCCCCAGCTTCCGGCCCCGTCGCCCGCCACGGTGAAGATCAGCCCGCTTCCCGAGGGAATCTCCCGCACCCGGTTGTTGGAGGCGTCGGCGATGAAAAGGTCGCCGGCGGAGTCCAGGGCCAGGCCCAGGGGCGTGTCGAGGCCCGCCGCGGTGGCCGGGCCCCCGTCCCCGCCGAAGGAGGCCGTCCCGTCCCCCGCCACCGTGACGATGGCGCCGGAGCCGGCCAGTACCTCGCGCACCCGGTTGTTCCCCGTGTCAGAAATGAAAAGGTTTCCGGCGGAATCCACGGCCACGCCGGCGGGCCCGTCCAGGCCGGCCGAGGTGGCCGGGCCGCCGTCGCCGGAAAAGGCCGCGCTTCCGTTCCCCGCCACGGTGCGGATGAGGCCGCTGGAGGCGTCCACCTCGCGCACCCGGTTGTTGTTCTGGTCGGCGATGTAAAGGTTGCCCGCGGCGTCCCTGGCCAGGCCCTGGGGGCTGTTGAGGCCGGCCAGGCTGGCCGGACCGCCGTCGCCGGAAAAGGCCGCGCTTCCGTTCCCCGCCACGGTGCGGATGAGGCCGCTGGAGGCGTCCACCTCGCGCACCCGGTTGTCCACGGAATCGGTGAAAAAGAGGTCGCCCGAGGCGTCCAGCACCACGGCCACGGGCCCGCGCAGGGAGGCCGCCGTGGCCGGCCCGCCGTCGCCGCCGCTGCCGCCGCCCGCCACCGTGGTGATGACGCCGGCCGGGTTCACCTCGCGGATGCGGTTGTTGCCCAGGTCGGCGATGAACAGGTCGCCCGAGGAATCCACGGCCCCGCCTTCCGGCCCGTAGACCCCGGCCAGGGGCGCCGGCCCGTTGTCCCCGCCGAAGGTCCCGGTGCCGTTCCCGGCATAGGTATACACGCAAAGGGAAGGCAGGGGCGTGCCCGTGGGGCTGGCCGAAGGGCTGGGGCTGGGCGAGGCCGTGGCCGTGCCGGTCCCGGTGGCCGTGGCCGTGCTGCTGGGCGAGGCGGTGTCCGTGCCCGTGGCGGTGGGGGTCGGCGAAGGGGTGGCCGTGGGGCTGGCCGTGGCCGTGGCGCTGGGCGAAGGCGTGGGCGTGGCGCTGGGGCTGGCCGTGTCCGTGGGGGTGATCGTGCTGGTGGGGGTGATGGCCCCCAGCGGGCCGATCTCCACCAGCTGCTCGAGGCAGTTGACATGGGTGGTGAAATGCTGCCCGATCGCCACGAAGGTCCCGGCGCCGACCCCGCTGGGATAGTCCGTTTCATACTCGCCGAAGGTCGCGGCCGCGGTGTAGGTCACCCAGTCGGCGCCCCCGTTGGTGACGGGGGGGTTGGCGTAGGTGAAGGAAGCGATGAGCGAATTGGCGTATTGGGTGGTGACGCTGGCGGTGACCGCGGCCGCCGAGGCTTCCTGGGAAACGCCCACCGCCCCGACGGGCGAAAAGGCGTCCACGCCGCGGTAGCTGGCAGCCCCGGCCACCACGTCCTGGCTGGAGGAGAGGTTCAGGGTGACGTCGGCCGTCCCCGGGGAGGGATCGCGCAGGGCCCAGACTTCGGCGACGCGGTTGTCCTGGGCCTGGGTCGTGCGGGTCACCAGGACCAGGCCCTGGGCCCCGTAGGTGGCGCTGGTCACCGAGGCCCCGTTGTCGGAGCAGACGCCGACCACGAGCAGCAGGTTGCTTCCGGAACAGGTGTGGCTGAAGACCAGGCTGGATGTGGTCGCCGAGGCGGGTTCGGCCGAATCCAGCGTCACCGCGGCCCGGGCCTTGCCTGGCAGTCCCGCCAGCGGGGCAAGCCCCGCGAGCAACCATAGGGTAAGGAATCTCCTCATCCGCCTTCCGCAGGGGTTGACCCCCCTATCTTGCCTGTTTTGGGCCTCATTTTCCAGCAGAACAATTTCCGGGCCAAATGCGTTATAGTGGGTGGGCGGGGGCGTCCAAGCCCCCTTTTTTCCGCTTCACGGGAGGCGTTTTATGAAAACCGTCAAATTGGGAAGCCAGGGCCTGGAGGTCTCCAGGATGGGCCTGGGATGCATGGGCATGTCGGAATTCTACGCCGGACGGGACGACCAGCGCGGCCTGGCGACCCTGGACAGGGCCCTGGAACTGGGCGTCAACTTCTGGGACACCGCCGACATGTACGGGCCCTTCACCAACGAGGAACTGGTGGGCCGGGCCCTCAGCGGCCGCCGCGACAAGGTGGTGCTGGCCACCAAGTTCGGCAACCAGCGCGGCCAAAAGGGCGAGTTCCTGGGCGTGTGCGGCAGGCCCGACTACGTGGCGCGCTGCTGCGAGGATTCGCTGAGGCGCCTGGGCACGGACCACATCGACCTCTACTACCAGCACCGCGTGGATTCCACGGTGCCCATCGAGGACACCGTGGGCGCCATGGCCCTGCTGGTGAAGCAGGGCAAGGTGCGCTTCCTGGGCCTTTCCGAGGCGGCGCCGGCCACCATCCGCCGGGCCCACCGGGTCCACCCCATCTCGGCCCTGCAGACCGAATATTCGCTGTGGAGCCGCGACCCGGAATCCGAAATCCTTTCCACGGTCCGCGAGCTCGGCATCGGCTTCGTGGCCTACAGCCCCCTGGGAAGGGGCTTCCTGAGCGGCCGCTTCAAAAGCCCGGAGGACCTGCCCCAGGACGATTATCGGCGCCGCCATCCCCGCTTCCAGGGGGAGAATTTCGCGAAAAACCTGGAGCTGGTGGCCCGGCTGGAGGCCCTGGCTAGGGAAAAGAAGTGCAGCCCGGCCCAGGCCGCCCTGGCCTGGGTGATGGCCCGGGGCGGGGACGTGGTGCCCATCCCCGGCACCACCCGGCCGGAAAGGCTGGAGGAGAACGTCAAGGCCCTTGAAGTCGCGCTTTCCGCCGCGGACCTGGAGGGCCTGGACCGCGCCTTCCCCCCGGGCGCCACCTCCGGCGACCGCTACGCCGACATGAGCACGGTCAACCGGTAGGGGCCCGAAACCAAAAAGCCGGGCCTGGCGGGGAATCCCCGCCGGGTCCGGCTTTTTTTTCGCGCGGTCCTGGCCCCGCCCCTACTTGAGGACGGCCACCTTCTGGAAGCTGGTCCGGGTGCCTCCCGAGGCGTCGTGCACCACGATGCGGGCCAGGTAGATGCCGGAGGCCAGGTGGGTGGTGTCGAGGCAGGCCGATCCCGTGGCCCCGAAGGTGCCGCTTGAGACCAGCTCCCCGGCCACGTTGTACAGTTCCACCTGGCTGCTGGAGGGCTGCGTGTCGAAATACAGGCACAGGGGCTGGCCCGCGGCCACCGGCACCGGGGCCAGCAGGGCCCTGCCCAGGCCGGAGCCGGCGAAGCCGGGCTGGCCGTGCCCGCCGCCGGCCTCCACGGCCAGGGACCACAGCGAGAAGTGCGTGACCGTGGCGATCACCAACTCGTCGGCCGTGTCCACGGTGCAGGAAACCCCCACCCAGGAGCTGCCGTCGAAGTAGGTGACCTGCAGGTCCTGGGCCGTGGTGCCGGAGGGGAGCTGGCTGGGGTCGTAGGGGAACTCCAGAGTCGCCGTCTTCCCCGCGTTGAAGCTGTTGCCCCCGTCGTCGATGGAATACACGTTGCCCAGCAGCTCGAACCCGCCCGCCGTGGGGTCGGGCGCCGAGCCCGGCCCGTACACCGTCACCGTCAGGTCCACGGCGGAACCGAAGGCGTCGGGCGGCAGGTAGATGGAGGCGGTGCGGGTCAGCCCGGTTCCGGCGATGTCGACCTGCACGGTGTAGGTGACGCCCGTGGGGATGTTCTGGGTGACCACGGCCAGCGGGGTGTTGGTGGCCGTGGGGCTGGCCGTGGCGGTGTCCGTGGGGCTGGCCGTGGCCGTTCCGGTGGACGAGGGCGTGGCCGTGAAGGTCGCCGTCCCCGTGGCCGTGGGGCTGGGGGAGGCCGACCGGGTTTCCGTCGCCGTGGGCGAATCCGTGGGCGTGCCCGTGGCCGTGCCGCTCTCCGTGGGGCTGGCGCTGAAGCTGGGCGTCGCCGTGGGGCTCGCCGTCGGCGTCGCCGTTTCCGTGGCCGTCGCCGTGGGCGAATCCGTGGGCGTGCCCGTGGCCGTGCCGCTCTCCGTGGGGCTGGCGCTGAAGCTGGACGTC
>JAJYGY010000266.1 GCA_021790555.1 bacterium | reverse complement strand
GCCTTCCCACCAAGACCGAGCAGGCCGACCTGCTGCAGGTGCTGTTCGGCAGGAACGGCGATTCGCCCATCCCCGTGCTGGCCGCGGCCACGCCCGGCGACTGCTTCCACGTGGTCTACGAGGCGGCCCGCGTCGCGGTGAAGTACATGACCCCGGTGGTGTTCCTTTCCGACGGCTACCTGGGCAACGGCACCGAGCCCTGGATGGTGCCGGACCACTCGGCCCTGAAGCCGTTCAATTCGGGCTTCGGCCTGGATCCGGCCGTCTTCAAACCCTACCTGCGCGAGCCCGGGACCGGAGCCAGGCCCTGGGCCCGGCCGGGAACCCCCGGCCTGGCCCACCGCCTCACCGGCATCGAGCACCAGAGCCTCACGGGCACCATCAGCTACGACCCGGAAAACCACCAAAAGATGACCCTGGAGCGGCACGAGAAGATCGCCGGGATCCGGCAGGAGATCCCCCCGACCGAAGTCGGCGGGGCCCGGGAAGGGAAGCTGCTGGTGGTGAGCTGGGGGGGCACCTACGGTTCGGTGGCGACCGCCGTCGAGGAGACCCTCAAGGTGGACGCTTCGGTGGGCCACGTGCACCTGCGCTACCTCAACCCCCTGCCTCCCGACCTGGGGGACATCCTCAGGCGTTACAAGCGGATCGTGGTGCCGGAGCTGAACATGGGCCAGTTGCGCCTGCTGCTCTCGGGAACCTACGGCATCCCGGTGCTCGGCTTCAACCGGGTCAAAGGCAAGCCCTTCCGCATCGCCGAACTGGTCACCGAATTCACCACCCTTTTGAAGGAGTCCTGATCCATGCCGTCCATTGCCGAACCTCCCGTCCAGGCCGGTGGAACCCTGTCGGCCAACGATTTCCATTCCGGGGCGATGGTGCGCTGGTGCCCCGGATGCGGCGACTATTCCATCCTTTCGGCGGTCCAGTCGGTGCTGGCCAAGCAGGGCAAGGCACCGCACCAGTACGCCTTCATTTCCGGCATCGGCTGCTCGTCGCGGTTTCCCCACTACATGAGCACCTACGGCTTCCATTCCATCCATGGCCGTGCCCCGGCCGTGGCCACGGGGGTCAAGGCCGTCAATCCGGACCTGGAGGTCTGGGTGATCACCGGGGACGGGGACTGCCTGTCCATCGGGGGTAACCACATCATCCACGCCCTGCGCAGGAACCAGGACTTCAAGGTGCTGCTGTTCAACAACCGGATCTACGGCCTGACCAAGGGGCAGTTCTCGCCCACTTCGCCGATGGGCCTGGTCAACAAGAGCGCCCCCCTGGGCACCATCGACGCTCCGCTGCACCCGGTGTCGCTGGCCCTGGCGGCCGGCGCGACCTTCGTGGCCCGCACCGCCGACAACGACGTCAACCACCTGCGCGAAACCCTGACCCGCGCCGCCAACCACAAGGGCTCGGCCTTCGTGGAGATCCTGCAGAACTGCGTCATCTTCTACGACAAGGCCCACGAGGACTACTACGGCCTGAAGACCCGCAAGGACAACATCCTCTACCTGCACGACGGCCAGCCGCTGGTTTACGGGGCGACCGTGGAAAAGGGCCTGGTGCTGGACGGCCTGGACGTCAAGGCGGTGGATGCCGCCTCGGCCCCCAAGGACGGCCTGCTGACGCACGACGAGGCCCAGGAAAGCGGGATGCTGGCCTACCTGCTGTCGAAGCTGGACTATCCCGAATTTCCGGTGCCCCTGGGGGTCTTCCGCGACGTCACGAAGCCGACCTACGACCGACTGCTCAACCACCAGGTGGAGGAGGCCAAGAAGGCCAAGGGTGAAGGGGACCTGGCCAAGCTCCTGAAGGGCCCCCAGACCTGGCAGGTGAAGTAGGGCCCGGACGGAGTTTTTTCTTGTCACTCCTGCGCGGGTTTGCTAACATCCGCCGTCGTCCGGCTCCTTTGTCGGCGGGGTAGCTCAGCTGGTTAGAGCGGCGGTATCATAAACCGTAGGTCGTGGGTTCGATCCCCTCCCCCGCTACCAATTTTCCCGCGGGCCGCGTCCGGCAGGATGTTTCGCCGGGCCGGAGAAGCGGAGTTTGACAGCGCGAAGCGGCCCCTTTACGGGGCCGCTTTTTTTTGGCACCCTTCTTCCTGGCGGTGGCATGGCCAAAAGCCCGTCCACGGGACCGGCCGGCGCGGACGAGGCGCGGGCGTTGCGGGTTTTCGAAGGGGCCCTGGCGGGTCCGGGCCTGATCCTGCGGGGGCGGACCCTGGTGGCCGGGGTTTCCGGCGGAGCCGACTCCCTTTGCCTGCTGCGCTGGCTGTCCCTGCTGCGCGGCCGCCTGGGATTCAGCCTGGTGACCGTCCACGTCAACCACGGCCTCAGGGGCTCCCGATCGGACGCGGACGAGGCCCTGGTCCTGAAAGTCTGCGCCGGACTGAAGGTGCCATGCCGCGTTTTCCGGCCGCGGTTGGCCGCGGGCGCGGGCCTGGAGGAGAGGGCGCGCAACGCGCGCAGGCGCTGCTTCCGGGCGGCCTGCCGGGGCCTGCGGTCCCCCCTGATCTGCCTGGGCCACCACATGGACGACCAGGCCGAGACCCTTCTGCTGAACCTGGCGCGGGGCGCGGGACTGGAGGGCGGCTCGGGCCTGAAACCCCTTTCCCGCCTGGAAGGCAGCCCTCCCTTGCCCGTGCTGCGGCCCCTCCTGGGCTTGCGGAAATCCGAACTGCGCGGGTTCCTCAGGCAGGCGGGCTGGCGGTGGCGCGAGGATGCCAGCAATCGGGACACCCGCCTTTCGCGTAATTTCATCCGCAGGCGCGTCCTTCCACTGCTGGAAAAGGTCAATCCGGGAACGGTCCGGCACCTGGCCGCGTTCTCCGAGAAATGCCGGGAAGCCAGGGAGGAGATCGGCTACCGGGTGGCCCGTCGGCGCGGCGGCCAGGCGGGGGTCGCGGGGCAGGGAAGCCTCCTGCACCGCCTGGAGACCTGGCGGGGCCTGTCCGCGCCGCTCCTGCGGCATGCCCTGCGCGGGACCGTCGCCGGCCTGGCGGGACTGGAAAAGGGGCTGGACGAAGCCGCCACCCGGCGCCTGGCAAGGCTGGTGTCCCAGGGCCGGGGAGCCTGCGACCTGGCCAGGGGATGGCGGGCCTGGGCCGGCCGGGGGATGCTGCTCTTCCACCGGGAAGGGGCCAGGCCACCGGCGCCGCGAAGGCTTGCCGGGGGGACGCTGGACCTGCCCTTCTGGTGCCTGAGGCTGCGGTCCGGATTGGCGGCTCCTCCGTCCCCCTTCGCGCCCGGGGAGGGGGTCTTCTGGTTCGACGCCGCGGTTTTGAAGTCCGGGATCTGGGTCAGGCCCTTCAAGCCCGGGGAAAGGATCCGGCCCTTCGGCATGGGGGGCAGCAAGCCCGTGTCCGACCTCCTGGCCGAAGCGGCGGTTCCGCCGCCCTGCCGGGCTGGCTGGCCGGTCCTGAGTCGCGGAAAGTCCGGTGAAGTGCTTGCGGTGCTTGGGTTGCGGCGGTCCGGATTCGCGCCGGTGGACGGGAGGACCCGGAGGGCCTGGAGGGTGGCTTGGGAGGCCACGCCAGGGGCCGGGGGACCTTCCGGCCTAATTTTCCGGCGTTTGATTGACAAAGGTTAGGGGCTATGCTACTGTCCTTCTTCTCCACGAAAAAGTAGGAAAATCGTGATTTTCGAGGCGCCTTTTCATGGGACAGACAGGCAGGACGGTTTCCTTCTGGCTATTCATCGTGCTGATCATGCTCCTTTTCGTGTTCCAATACGACAAGGGGAACATGAAACAGGCCCAAAAGCTCAGTTACTCGGATTTCATCAGCGATGTCCAGGCCGGCAAGGTCAAGAGCGTCGTCGTTCACCTGGATTCTGATGTCGCGCAGGAATACGAGCTTTCCGGCACCCTGGGGGACGGAAGCGATTACGACCTCCTCGCACCCTCCCGGGATCCGGACCTTTTCAGGATCCTGAGGCAGGGCAAGGTCCAGATCACCACCCAGGGGCCCCAGGTCTGGGCCCAGTTGATCAAGGCCGCCTTGTTTGAATGGGGCCCCTTCATCTTCCTCATCGTCATCTGGTTCATCTTCCTCAACCGCATGCAGGGCGGCGGTGCCGGCGGCGCCCTCAATTTCGGCAAGATGAGGGCCAAGGTCTGGACCGGGGGGCAGAGCAAAGTGACCTTCGCCGACGTGGCCGGCATCGACGAGGCCAAGGAGGAACTGAAGGAGATCATCGACTTCCTCAAGGACCCGGGCAAGTTCCAGAAGCTGGGCGGCAAGATCCCCAAGGGCGTGCTGCTGCTGGGGCCTCCGGGCACGGGCAAGACCCTGCTGGCCAGGGCCGTGGCCGGCGAGGCCGGCCGGCCCTTCTTCTCCATGTCCGGTTCGGATTTCGTGGAGATGTTCGTGGGCGTGGGCGCCAGCCGGGTGCGCGACCTCTTCGAGCAGGGCAAGAAGAACGCGCCCTGCATCATCTTCATCGACGAGATGGACGCCGTGGGCCGCCACCGCGGGGCCGGCCTGGGAGGCGGGCACGACGAGCGCGAGCAGACCCTCAACGCCCTCCTGGTGGAGATGGACGGCTTCGAGGCCACCAAAGGCGTCATCCTGGTGGCCGCGACCAACCGGCCCGACGTGCTGGACCCGGCCCTGACCCGGCCGGGCCGCTTCGACCGGCAGATCGTGGTGGACAGGCCCGACCTGGTGGGAAGGGAAGGCATCCTGAAGGTGCATACCCGCAACGTGGTGCTGGGAACCGACGTGGACATGAAGGTGCTGGCCCGCCGGACGCCCGGCTTTTCCGGGGCCGACCTGGCCAACCTGGTCAACGAGGCGGCCCTGCTGGCGGCCCGCCGCGACAAGAAGGCCGTGGGCATGGAGGAACTGGAGGACGCGGTGGACCGGGTCATGGCCGGTCCGGAGCGCAAGAGCCGGGTGATGAGCGAGCGCGAGAAGAAGGTCATCGCCTACCACGAATCCGGCCACGCCCTGGTGGCCAAGCTGACCCCCAATGTCGACCCGGTGCACAAGGTTTCCATCATTCCGCGCGGCTACGGCGTGCTGGGCTACGTGATGCAGCTTCCCACCGAGGACCGTTTCGTGGTGCAGAAGGAGGAGATCCTCTCGAAGATCACGGTTTCGCTGGGCGGACGCGCCAGCGAGGAGATCATCTTCGGCGACATCTCCACCGGCGCCAGCAACGACCTGGAAAAGGCCACGGAGACGGCCCACCGCATGGTCATGGAATTCGGCATGAGCGAGAAGCTGGGCCGGGTGACCTACGGCCGCAAGGAAAGGGAGGTCTTCCTGGGCCGCGACCTGATGCGGGACAAGGATTATTCCGAAAAGACCGCCCAGATGATCGACAACGAGGTCAAGCGCATCGTCGAATCCTGCTACAAGAGGGCCAAGACCCTGCTGACCCGAAACAAGCCCAAGCTGGTGAAGCTGGCGGAGACCCTGCTGGAAAAGGAGATTGTGGAGGGCGACGAGCTGGACAGCCTCCTGGGACTCACCCCCAGGCCCGCGCCGGGATCCGCGGCCCCGGCTCCGACACCGGCCTGATGGGCGTTTCGCAAGCCGCGGGCGGGGCTCCCCTGGGGCCCCGCCCGCGTTTTTTTTGAGGCCGACTTGGATTTAAAGAAGATAGAAAAGGCCGTGGGCCTCATCCTGGAGGCCATCGGCGAGGACAAGTCCAGGGAGGGGCTGCGCGAGACGCCGCGGCGGGTGGCGCGGATGTACGCGGAGGTGTTTTCCGGGCTGGACAAGGACGCCGCCGGCGAAATGAAGGTATTCCGCACCGAGGAGCACGAGGAGATGGTCCTGCTGAAGGACATCCCCTTCACCAGCATGTGCGAACACCACCTGCTGCCCTTTTTCGGCCGGGCCCACGTGGCCTACATCCCCCAGAAAGGGCGCCTTTCCGGCATCTCCAAGCTGGCCCGGGTGGTGGAGGTGCTGGCCAAGCGCCCCCAGCTTCAGGAGCGGCTGACCGGCATGGTGGCCGACACCATGATGCAGGCCCTGCGGCCCCACGGGGTCCTGGTGATGATGGAGGCCGAACACCTCTGCCTGGCCATGCGCGGGGTGCGCAAGCCCGGCTCCCTGATGGTGACCTCGGCCGTGCGGGGCTGTTTCAAGAAGGAAGTCACCCGGGCCGAGGCCATGGCCCTGATCGGCAAGCACCGCTAGCCTTTTTCGCCGCCCCGACCCCTCGGACACGGTTTTTCCGGCCGGCCATGCATCCCCTTTTTCAAAAACTCGCCTCCGAATCCCGGCACCGCACCCTGGTCATGGGCATCCTCAACATCACCCCCGACAGCTTTTCGGACGGCGGCCGGTTCCTGGCGCCGGAAGCGGCCTTCCGCCAGGCCCGCGACATGGTCGAACAGGGCGCCGACCTGCTGGACCTGGGCGGCGAATCCACCCGCCCCGGCGCACCCCCGGTGGACGAGGAGGAGGAGGCACGCCGCGTGCTGCCCGTGGCCAGGATGATCCGCGAATCCTGGCCCGGCCTGCCCTGGTCCATCGACACGCAGAAGGCGGGCGTGGCCCGCGCCGCCCTGGAACTGGGGGCCTGCATGGTCAACGACGTCTCGGCCCTGGGTTCGGACCTGAGCATGGCCAGGCTGGCCGCGGATTCCGGCTGCGGGCTGGTGCTGATGCACCGCCGCGAGGCCTCTGCCGCCATGCGGCGTTCCGACCAGGAGACGCGGGATTACGGGGCCGAAGGCGTGGTGGAATCGGTGCGCGGATTCCTCCGGGAACGCGCCGCCTACGCGGCGGAGCGCGGCATTCCGGCGGAGCGGATCTGGATCGACCCGGGATTCGGGTTCGGCAAGACCGTGGCCGACAACCTGTCGCTGCTGAAGCACCTGGACGGGCTGACCTCGCTGGGCTTCGGGGTGCTGGTGGGCACCTCGCGCAAGTCCACCATCGGCACGGTGCTGGGCGGGCTTCCCGTGGCCGAGCGCCTGGAGGGCACCGCGGCAACCGTGGCCCTTTCGGTGTGGATGGGCGCGGCCTGCGTGCGGGTCCACGACGTCCGGGCCATGGCGCGGGTGGTGAAGATGACCCAGGCGGTGAGGGACGCGGCATGAACGCCGGCTTCCGGCGCGTTTTCGCATCGAGGTGCGCATTGTTGGAAGGGACGAACCGGCAGGCCCGCGGAAACCGGCTGTTCTCCGCGCGGAAATGGGGGCGGCCCGCGCTTCTCGCGCTGATTCTGGCGGCCTCCTTCCTGCTCCGGGTCCACGAGGCTCATGCCCTGCCCTGGTACACCGACGAGGGCCTCTTCGCCGACGTCACCCGCCACCTGCTGGCCGGGATGCCTTCCGGAAACTGCCTGAAGGAAAACGGCTTCTTCCCCCTGACCGCCGGGCTGCTCGACCCCCTGCTGGGTTCGGTGGCCGTGAAGTTTTCTGGCCTGGCCGCCCTGCCGGCCCTGAGGCTCTGGTCGGCCCTGCTCGGGACAGGCGTTTGCGCCCTGCTTGCCTGGCTGGGCGCCACCATGAAGGACAGGAACCTCGGCCTGGCCGCCGCGGCCTGCTATTCCTTGCTTCCCATGGCGGTCCACCTGGACGGCATGGCCTTCTATCACCACGCCGCAGTCGACATGGAGCTGGCCTGCTGCGTCCTTTGCCTGAGGTTCCTGGCGGACGGGAAAGCCCTGTCTTACCTGGCTGCCTCGCTCCTGGCGGGCATCGCCGCCGCCTCGGCTTACTACCTGTTCTGGCTCCTTCCACTCGTGCTCGCCGCCGCCTGGTACCGGCGCAAGGCCACCCTGCTGGCCCCCGGCCTGGCCCTGATGGTCCTGCCCTTGGGAGTCCAGGCCGCCCTCGCCTATTCCCTGGACCCGACCAGTTTCCGGGCCGAGGTGGGGTTCATCCTTTTTCAAGCCCATTCCCGGTTTCCATTCGCCCTGCGCCTGCTCGGGGTTTTCAAGACCCTTCAGGCATTTCCCTGCCTGCCGGCCGGGATGACCGGGCTTATCTGGCTGGCCTGCGTGGGGAGGCGAAGGGACGGAAGGTGGCCGTGGGTGCTGGCTTTCGCGGTGGCCTGTTCGGTGGAAGCCTTCCGTCAGCGGGCCAACCTGTCGATGTTTCCGTTCCCGTTAATTTTGAGCCTGCCCTGGGTGGGATTGGGGCTGGCAGCCCTGGCCCTGGCGGCGCTGCGCCTGGCGGGCCGCCCGGAAAAACCCGGCCTTGCCCGCCCGCTGGCCTCCGTGGCGTTGCTGGCCACCTTCGCGGCGGGGCTTCTGGCCCGCCCGGCGTTCGGTGAAATCACGGCCCTTTCCGCGCCGATCCGCCAGGCAGAAGCCATGCTGGGTTTCCTGGGAACGAGGTTGAAGCCCGGGGACTTGGTGATCGGCCAGGCTTCATTCAACTGGGCCCTTCCCGCGGGTGTCTCGGGCACCGAGTTCGATGTGATGGCCGCCTACCGGGGAAGGGAATCGGACTTCTTTCCAACGGACTACCTCCCCGGCCGCTTCACCCGGCCCCTGCCGCTGGCCGACTGCCGCTTTTTCGTGATGAGTTCCTACCAATACCTGCAGTTCCAGGCGCCCTTCGCTCGGCGCCAGGTCCTGGAAATGGAAAGGCAGGCCTGGCCCATGGTGTGGACGGACGGGTACTACCGCGTCTACGGGAATCCGGCCTTCGGCGTCCGGCCGGCGGCCCGGCCCGACCTCATCCTGGGGGACGGCGGTCTCTACGACCAGGCCGCCCTGGAGGCCTGGAGGCGGGGTGACCTGGCCCTGGCCCGCTTCGCCTTCCGGCGCGGGCTGAATTTTCCCGCGCATCGCGACTGGCGGCTGAGGCAATTGGCCCTTCTGGACAGGGCCGCCCGGGGGCGCCGATGACCATGCTTCTGGGCTGTCAGGGCGTTTCCAAGCACTTCGGAAGCCGGGTCCTCTTCGAAGGGCTTTCCTTCAGCCTGGAGGAGGGGGAACGCGTGGGCCTGATCGGCCCCAACGGGTCCGGCAAGTCCACCCTGCTGAAGGTGCTGGCCGGCCTGGAGGCCCCGGACGGGGGGGCGCTCTCCGCGCGCAAGGGCCTGCGCATCGCCATCCTGGAACAGGACACGTCCTGGACCCCGGACCAGGCCGCGCTTCCTGCCCGGGAATGGCTGCTCGCCGAGGCGCGCAAGGCCGGACTGGACGAGTCCGAGGCGGAGGTGCGCTCGGCCGTGGAGCTGGACAAGGCCGGGTTCCAGGACCCCGGCCAGGCCCTGGGGACGCTTTCCGGAGGCTGGCGAAAGCGGCTGGCCCTGGTGGGGCGGATGCTGTCCCGGCCGGACCTGCTGCTTCTCGACGAGCCCACCAACCACCTGGACGTCTTCGGGGTGGAATGGCTGGAGGGCCTGCTGAAGTCGGCGCCCTTCACCTGGCTGGCCGTCAGCCACGACCGCCGTTTCCTGGAATCCGCGGCCAGCCGCGTGCTGGAGCTCAACCGCCAGTTTCCCGGCGGACATTTCAACGCGCCGGGCCCCTACAGTTCGTTTTTGGAGAAGAAGGAGGCCTTCCTGGCCTCGCAGGCCCGGCTGGAGGAGAGCCTGGCCAACCGGATGCGGCGCGAGCTGGAATGGCTGCGCCGGGGCCCCAAGGCGCGCGGCACCAAGGCCGCCTACCGGGTGGAGGCCGCCGCCCAGCTGGACGGGGAGCTGAGGGAGGTCCGCTCCCGCAACGAGGCGGCCCGGGGGGTCGACATCGACTTCAGCGCCACCGGCCGCCGCACCCGCCGGCTGGTGTCCGGGGAAGGCGTCTCCAAGTCGCTGGGCGGCAGGGTGCTCTTTAAGGGGCTGGATTTCCTGCTGGGCCCGGGCTCCAAGCTGGGCCTGCTGGGGGCCAATGGAAGCGGCAAGACCAGCTTCCTCAGGATGCTGGCCGGGAGCCTCCAGCCGGATTCGGGAAGCCTGCGGACCGCCGAGGGCCTGAAGACCGTGCTTTTCGACCAGCACCGCGAGCAGCTCGACCAGGACCAGAGCCTGCGCCAGGCGCTGTGCCCGGCCGGGGAGAACGTCTTCTACCGCGAACGCTGGATGCACGTGGCCGCCTGGGCCAAGCAGTTCCTGTTCCGGCCGGACCAGTTGGAGACGCCCCTGCGCAACCTTTCGGGCGGCGAACAGGCCCGCGTGCTGATCGCCCGCCTGATGCTCAAGCCCGCCGACCTGCTGCTGCTGGACGAGCCCACCAACGACCTGGACATCCCCTCGCTGGAGGTCCTGGAGGAGGGCCTGGAAAGCTTCCCGGGCTGCCTGGTGCTGGTGACCCACGACCGCTTCCTGCTGGACCGGGTCTCCAACCAGCTGCTCTGCCTGGACGGGGGGCGGGCCGGATTTTTCGCCGACTACGACCAGTGGCTCTCCGCCCGGCCGCGCGCGGAAAAGCCGAGGGCCGCCGCCGCGGCGCGGGGAGGGGAGGCGCCCGGCCGGAAGGGGAGGCTCTCCTACCTGGAGCAGCGCGAATGGGAGGGCATGGAATCAAAAGTCCTCGAGGCCGAGGGGGAACTGGCCCGGCTGGAGGGGCTTTCCCAGGACGCCGGAATCATGGCCTCGCCGGAGAGGCTGAGGGCCTGGAGCCGGGACCTGGAGGCCGGGCGGCGGGCCGTGGAGGCCCTTTACGCCCGCTGGCAGGAACTGGAAGGCAAGAAGGCGGGCTGATCCGGCCCCTTCCGCCTTGCCAGGGCGGCCCTTTTTCCAGATACTGTCCCGGTTCAGGGCGGCCTTCCCTCAGGAAAGGATTTCCATGCGCAAGCTCTTCGGCACCGACGGCATCCGCGGCCTGGCCAACGCCTATCCCGTGACCCCGGAGGTGGCCTACCGCCTGGGCCGCTCGGCGGCCCTCCTGTTCAAGTCCAAGCACCGCCTGCCGCGCGTGGTGGTGGGGCGCGACACCCGCCTGTCCGGCGACATGCTCGAAGGGGCCCTGGTGGCCGGCGTGTCCTCGGTGGGGGTCCACGTGCTGCGCGCCGGGGTGCTGCCGACCCCGGCCCTGGCCTACCTGACCAAGCACTACCAGGCCGACGCCGGCGTGGTCATCTCGGCCTCGCACAACCCCTTCGAGGACAACGGCATCAAGTTCTTCGCCCCCAACGGCGAGAAGCTTTCCGACCAGATGGAGGAGAAGATCGAGGGCCTCTTCTTCGACACCAGGAGCGACAAGGTGCGGGCACTGCGCCGCGACCTGGGCCAGGTGCAGGACGAGGCCGGCGCCATGGAGGCCTACTGCCAGTTCGCCCTGAGCTCGGTGCCCGAAAACCTCAACCTCAAGAACGTCCACATCGTGGCGGACTGCGGCCACGGGGCCACCTACCTGACCACGCCCCGGGTGCTGAGGCGCCTGGGGGCCCGCGTCACGGTTCTCCACGACCAGCCCGACGGCCGCAACATCAACGACCAGTGCGGGTCCACCTTCCCCCGCGCCATGCAGGAGGCCGTCACCCGGCTGGGGGCGGACATCGGCCTGGCCCACGACGGCGACGGCGACCGCGTGCTGCTGGCCGACGAGACCGGCCGCCTGGTGGACGGGGACCGCATCCTGGGCCTCTGCGCCCTGCACCTGCAGGCCTCGAGGAAGCTGGCCCGGCAGACCGTCGTCGCCACGGTGATGAGCAACCTGGGCTTCGAGCGGGCCATGCGGGAAGCGGGCATCCGGCTGCTGCGCGCCCCGGTGGGCGACCGCTACGTGCTGGAGGAGATGAAGCGCCAGGGGGCCATGCTGGGGGGCGAGCAGTCCGGCCACGTGATCTTCCGCGAGCACCACGCCACGGGCGACGGGCTGATCACGGCCCTGCAGGTGCTGAAGGTGATGAAGGAATCGGGAAAGCCCCTGGCCGAGCTGAAGGCCTTCATGAAGGAGGTGCCCCAGCTGCTGGTCAACGTGCCGGTGAGGCGCCGCGTGGACCTTTCGCGCCTGAAGGCGGTGCGGGCGGCCGTGGAGCGGGTGGAAAAGGCCCTCGGCCAGGGCGGCCGGGTGCTGGTGCGGGCCAGCGGCACGGAGGCCAAGGTGCGCATCATGCTGGAAGGCGAGAGCCAGGCCGAGATAGAGACCTTCGCCGGGCAGATCGCCGAGGCGGTGAGGAAGTCGGTCTGAAATCCGGCAAGCGCCCCGCGCGCGGCGGCTTGGGAGGCGAAATGCCCGAATTGTGCGTCAACATCGACCACGTGGCCACGCTGAGGCAGGCCCGGGGTGAGGACGAGCCCCAACCCCTGCAGGCCGCCCGCCTGGCGGAGAAGGCCGGGGCCGCCGGCATCACCGTGCACCTGCGCGAGGACCGGCGCCACATCCAGGACGCCGACGTCAAGGCGCTGCGCCGGTCCGTCAGGGGCAAGCTGAACCTGGAGATGGCGGCCACCGCCGAGATGGTCGCCATCGCCCTGCGCGTGCTGCCGGACGAGGCAACCCTGGTGCCCGAGAAGCGCCGCGAACTGACCACCGAGGGAGGCCTGGAGGTGGCCGGCGCGCCCCGGAAGATCGGTCCCGCGGTGGCGCGCCTGAGGAAGGCCGGCATCGTCACCAGCCTGTTCATCAACCCCGAGGCGCGGCAGGTCCGGGCCGCCGCCTCGGCCGGCGCCGATTTCGTGGAACTCCACACCGGGGCCTACGCCGGGGCCTTCCGGAAAGGGGGGCGGAAGGCGGCCCGCGTGGAGCTGGAGCGCCTTCGCGCCGCCGCCCGGCTGGCGGGGAGCCTGGGCCTGGGGCTGAACGCCGGCCACGGCCTCACCTACGCCAACGTGGGCCCGGTCTGCCGCCTGCCGGGGCTGAAGGACCTCAACATCGGGCACAACATCGTGGCCCGGGCCGTGGTGGTGGGCATGGAGCAGGCGGTGGGGGAGATGATCGCGCGGATGCAATAGGGGTCCGCGCCGGCCGGGGCGGGGACGCCCCCTTCTTTGGAGGAAACCGTGGACCACTCGATGGTGACGACGGCGTTCGAGCTGGACGGGTATGAGGTGGTGAAGAACCTCGGCATCGTGCGGGGCATCACGGTGCGTTCGCGCAGCATCGTGGGGAATTTCGGCGCGGCCCTGCAGCAGCTGGTGGGGGGGAACATCACCCTGTATTCCCAGCTTTGCGAGAGGGCCCGCGAGGAGGCCTACGACCTGATGGTGGGGCACGCCGAGGAAAAGCAGGCCAACGCGGTCATCGGCATGCGCTACGACGCCACCGAGATCGGCCAGGGCGTGACCGAGGTGCTGGCCTACGGCACGGCCCTGGTGGTCAAGCCCAGGGGCCGCTCCAAGGCCTAGGTGGCGCCCCAAAGTTTTTAAAAACACCCTGGAATTAAAGCCTCTTTTTCGGCAGAATGCATGGAAAAGAGGCTTTTTTATGGACCGGGAGGAGCCTTCCCCCCTCGCTTGTCGGGAGTATATGAAAAGCTCGGAATTGCGACAGTCCTTCTTGGATTTTTTCGCCGCCCAGGGGCACCGCGCCTGCCCCTCCTCCTCGCTCATCCCGGACGACCCTTCGCTGCTGTTCACGGTGGCGGGCATGGTGCCGTTCAAGCCCATGTTCCTGGGGCAGGTGAAGCTGGAATACACCCGCGCGGCCTCCTGCCAGAAATGCATCCGCACCAACGACATCGAAAACGTGGGGCGCACCCGGCGCCACCACACCTTCTTCGAGATGCTGGGCAACTTCAGCTTCGGCGACTACTTCAAGTCCGAGGCCATCCCCTGGGCCTGGGAATTCCTGACCGGCCCCGGGTGGATGGGCCTGGACAGGGAGCGGCTGTGGGTGAGCGTCTTCCGGGACGACGCCGAAGCCATTGAAATCTGGAGGAAGGTGGGGGTGAAGCCGGAGCGGATCCTCAAGATGGGGGAGGACTCCAACTTCTGGACCATGGGCGAGACCGGCCCCTGCGGACCCTGCAGCGAGGTGTATTACGACTTCGGCAGGGCCGCCGACCCTTCCGTGCGTGAAGGCGACGTGGAAAACGGCGGCAACCGCTACGTGGAAATCTGGAACAACGTCTTCACCCAGTTCGACCGCCAGGCCGACGGCAGGCTGCTGCCCCTGCCCAAGAAGAACATCGACACAGGCATGGGCCTGGAAAGGCTGGCCGCGGTGAAGCAGGGAATCGGAAACGGGGACAACTTCGGCACCGACCTGTTCCTGCCCCTGATCGAGGCGGTGGGTTCGATGACGGGCAAGGCCTACGGAGAATCCTCGGACGGCCACGTCTCCATGCGCGTCATCGCCGACCACGCGCGGGCCTCGGCCTTCTTGGTGGCCGACGGCGTGCTGCCCGGCAACGAGGGCAGGGGCTACGTGCTGCGGCGGATCTTCCGGCGCGCCGTGCGGCACGGCCGGCTGCTGGGGGTGAAGGAGCCCTTCATGGCGCGCCTGGTCCCGCGGGTCCTGGAGATGATGGGCCCGGGCTATCCCGAACTGAAGGGAGCGGAGGACAGGCTGACGGCCACGTTCAAGAGCGAGGAGGAGCGTTTCCTGCGCACCCTGGACGAGGGCCTGGGGATCCTGAAGGACCTGCTGCCCAGGGCCAAGGCCTCGGGCACCGGCCTGCTCTCCGGCGCGGAGGCCTTCAAGCTCTACGACACCTTCGGCTTCCCCCTGGAACTCACCCAGGAGCTCTGCGCCGAGCAGGGCCTCGAGGTGGACCTGGACCGCTTCCGCCAGGAGATGGAGGGCCAGCGGGAGAAGGCCCGGGCGGCCTGGAAGGGCGGCGGCCACGGCGAGGACAGCGTGTACGGCGGCCTGGCCTCCCAGCTGCCCAGGACCCTTTTCCTGGGCTACGGCCAGACCGAGGCGGCGGCCAGGGTGCTGGCCATCCTCAGGCAGGGCCAGGTGGTGGACTCGGCCCGGGCGGGGGAGGACGTCGAAGTGGTGCTGGACCAGACCCCCTTCTACGGCGAGTCGGGCGGCCAGGTGGGCGATTCCGGGGTCCTGGAGGGGGCGGGCGCGCAGCTGGAGGTGCTGGACACGGTGAAGCGGGCCGGGGGCGCGCTTTTCGTGCACCGCTGCCGCATGGAGCAGGGAGGCCTGAAGCCGGGCGATGGCCTGGCGGCGCGGGTGGACGCGCCGCGGCGCAAGGCCGTGGCCCGGCACCACAGCGCCACGCACCTGCTGCACGCGGCCCTGCGCCAGGTTCTGGGGAACCACGTGCAGCAGGCCGGCTCCTACGTGGGCCCGGAACGGCTGCGGTTCGACTTTTCGCATCCCCAGGCCCTGGGCCCCGCCGAGAGGCAGGCGGTGGAGCGCTGGGTCAACCAGCGTTCGCTGGAAAACCTGGCCGGCGCGGTCCGCGAGATGGGCCAGGCCGAGGCCAGGGCCGAGGGGGCCATGGCGCTCTTCGGAGAGAAGTACGGAGACAAGGTGCGGGTGGTCTCCTTCGGCGCGGTCAGCAAGGAGCTGTGCGGCGGCACGCACGTGGCGGCCACCGGCGAGGTGGGCCTGGTGAGGATCCTGGGCGAGAGCGCGGTGTCCTCGGGCGTGCGGCGCCTGGAGGCCGTGGCCGGCCTGGCTGCCTACGAGGAACTGGCCAAGGACGGCGAGCTGCTGGGGCGCCTGGCGGCGGAACTGAAGACCTCGGTGGCCGAGCTTCCGGCGCGCCTGCAGAAGCTTCAGGAAAGGGAGAAGGAACTGCGCAGGCAGGTGGAGAAGCTGCGGGCCCAGGGTTCGGGCGTGACGCCGGAAAGCCTGCTGGCCCGGGCCCAGGACGTCCGGGGCGTGGCCCTGGTGGCCGAGGCCCTGCCGGAATCCGGGGCCGAGGAATTGAAGGCCCTGGGCGACCGCCTGAAGGCGGGCCTGAAGAGCGGCGTGGTGGTGCTGGGCTCGGTGGCGGACGACAAGGCCACCCTGGTGGCCATGGTGACCAAGGACCTGGCGGGCAGGATCTCGGCCGGCAAGCTGGTGGGCGAGCTGGCCCCGATCCTGGGAGGGCGCGGCGGCGGCAAGCCCGAGATGGCCCAGGCCGGCGGCAAGGAGACGGACCGGCTGCCCGAGGCCGTCCAGGCCGCCCGGTCGGCCCTGGAGAAGCAGATGGAAGGCAGATAGCCCGGAGGACCCGGGCGGGGCGGCCGCGGGGCCATTCACACGGAATCCAGAGGCGGATGAAACGCATCGTGGGCCTGGACATCGGGGAGAAGCGGGTGGGGCTGGCCGTGGCGGAGCAGGGCGGCAGCTTCGCCGTGCCGGCGGGTTTCCTGGAGGTCCGCTCCGAGGAGCAGGCCCTGGGCGCCCTGGCGGACTTCCTGCGGGAGGAGGAGGCCTGCGAGGCCGTGCTGGGGCTGCCCCTGAACATGGACGGGAGCGAAAGCGCGGGCTCGCGGAAGGTGCGGCGCATGGCCGAAGGCCTGAAGGCCCTGGCGCCCGGCCTTCCCCTGGCCTTCTGGGACGAGCGCCTCACCAGCTACGACGCCGAAAGCATGCTGAAGGCCGGGGAACTGAAATTCCGCAGGAAAAAGGGCCGGGTGGACGCCGTGGCGGCCAGCCTGATCCTGCAGGGCTACCTGGATTCGAGGCCCGGACGGGCCGCGTGATCCCTTGGGGGAGACCGGAGCGGCCATGAAGAAGGACACTGTCTGGAAAATCCTGGCCGTGGCGGCCGTGTTCGCCGGGGGCCTGAGCGTGATGCCGGCGCGGTTTTCGTCGCGCCCGGTGCTTTTTTCGGTGCCGATGGGGGAGGGCGCCTCGGCCATCGCCAGGAACCTGAAGGCGGCGGGCCTGATCCGCAGCACCACCCTGTTCAAGGCGGCCGTGGTGCTGACGGGATCCCGGACCGGCCTGAAGGCCGGGGAGTACGAGATCCCCGCCTCCAGCAACCTCTGGCAGGTCCTTTTCACCCTCCGTTCGGGGAAATGCCTGCTGCACGAATTCACCGTGCCGCCGGGCTTCGACGCGCTCCAGATCGCGGGGCTGCTGGGCCAGCAGAAGCTGGCAAACCCCGCCAAGTTCCTGGCCCTGGTGCGCGACAGGGCCTTCGCCCACAGCCTCTCCGTCCAGGCCTCCAGCCTGGAGGGCTACCTGTTTCCCGACACCTACCAGATTCCCCGCGGCTTTGGATCCGACAGGATCCTGCGCCTGATGGTGGACCGCTTCCGTCAGAAGGTGCCCGATTCCCTGCTTGAGAAGGGCAAGGCCCACGGCCTTTCCCCCTACCAGGTGCTCATCCTCGCCTCGCTGGTGGAAAGGGAGGCCAGGCTGGATTCCGAGCGGCCCAAGGTGGCCTCGGTGTTCCTCAACCGCCTGAAGAAGCGCATGCGCCTGGAGTCCTGCGCCACGGTTCGCTACGCCATGGACAAGTACACCGGGCCGGTGACGGACAAGGACCTGTTCTTCCGCTCCCCCTACAACACCTACCGGCACCGCGGCCTCCCCCCCGGCCCGATCTGCTCGCCGGGCCTGAAATCCATCCAGGCGGCCGTGTCCCCGGACAAGACCCCCTATCTTTTCTTCGTCGTGGCGGGCGACGGCCGGCAGATCTTCAGCCAGACCTTCGCCGAGCACGTCAAGGCCAAGCTGCGCTACAAGGCGAAATTGAGGGCGGGCATCGTGCAGGAGTAGGAATGCCGTGAGGATCCCCTTGGAGGGGCGGAGCATCCGGGAGCCCGGGTACCGGAGAGCCTGAGAGGATGCATTGAGTTTCGTCCAGCGCACAATCCGGATGTTCGCGGTGGCGGGCCTGCTGGCGGGGGTCCTGCCCGCCGGCCTGGGGGCCGCCGGTCCCCTGGCGCTGACCAAGACCGCGGACGCGGCCTCCCTGGCCCCGGGCCAGGCCTTCCATTACGGGTTTTCCTGGAGCTTCAGCGGGGCCTCCAGCGTGGACCGGATGGACCTGTACGACACCCTGCCCGCCGGAGTCGCCTACCTGGGCGGCTACCAGGTGTTCTCCGGGCAGGCCCCCAGCTCGCTCAGCGTCAACGGCCAGTTCCTGGACATCCAGTGGAGCGGCTCCGGGGTCGTCGCGCCTGGAAACGCCGGCGGGATCTCCATCACGGTGCAGGCCGGCCCGGCCGCGGGCGCCTCCCTCACCAATTCGGCCTGCGTGGACGTCTCCAACGACCCTTCCACCGAAGCCTGCAGCCAGGACGTCACCGTGACGGTCTTCACCGCCACGCCTTCGCCGACCTTCACCCAGACCCCTACGGCCTCCCCCACGGCGACCCCGAGCGGGACGCCCAGCGCGACCTCCAGCGCCACCCCCAGCCCGACTCCCACGGGGACCGGGACGTCCACGCCTTCCG
This sequence comes from bacterium, assembly GCA_021790555.1. Classification (GTDB taxonomy): domain Bacteria; phylum Oederibacteriota; class JAJYGY01; order JAJYGY01; family JAJYGY01; genus JAJYGY01. Next base: position 916 of record JAJYGY010000266.1, on the reverse strand, counting down.
GCACCCCCAGCGCGACCCCCACGGCCTCCCCCACCGCCACGCCCTCGCCGACCGCGACCTGCACTCCCACGGACAGCCCCACCTGGTCGCCGACCGCCTCGGCCACGGAAACGGACACCCCCACGGCCAGCCCCACGGCCTCGCCTTCGGGAACGCCCACGGCGACGCCGAGCTGGACGCCCACGTCCAGCCCCACGGCCAGCCCTTCGGCGACGCCGACCTGGACGCCGACGTCGAGCCCGACCTCGACGTCGAGCCCGACGGCGACGGCGACGATGACGCCGGGGTCGCTGGGGTCGCTGAGCCCGAACCAGGCGGTGGAGGGGGCGGCGCAGGGGTATGCGTTCCTGCTGTCGCTGAACTCGGCGGCGGTGGTGGACAGCCTGACCCTGACGCTGCCGGCCTCGTTCAGCATCCTTGGGCAGGCTGGGGTGAGCCCCGGGAGCGGGGGAGGGGTGCAGACGGACGCGGTGGGCAACAGCGTGACGGTGAGCTTTTCGCCCGGGGTGAACTTCGCGGACGGGGCCTACACGGTGACGCTGACGGCGCGGGCGAACGGGGTGGGGAACTTCACGTGGGGGGCCTTCCTCAACGGGCAGGCCGGGTATCAGGTGTCGGCGCAGTCGGGGGGCAGCCTTGGGGTGCAGGTGATCGCGCCGACGGAGACGTCGACGCCGACCTGGACGCCGACGTCGAGCCCGACGTCGACGCCGACGGCCACGGCCACGTCGAGCCCGACGGACACGGCGACTTGGACGGGGACGTCGACGCCGACCTGGACGCCGACGGACACGGCGACGTCGAGCCCGACCTGGACGCCGACGGCCAGCCCGAGCGACACGCCGACGTCGACGCCGACCTGGACGGCCACGTCGACGCCGACGGACACGGCGACGTCGAGCCCGACTTCGACGCC
>JAJYGY010000109.1 GCA_021790555.1 bacterium | reverse complement strand
GCTGGAAAGCGTCATTGAACAGAATAAAGAAGGCTACTACCTGGCCCTGCGCCGTACCCAGACCACGCTGAAATCCAGACGGCCGGACTGGCAGCCCTGGTTGCTGTTCTTCTTCAAATCGCTCCAGAAACAGGCACAGAACCTGAAGGCCAAGGTCGAGCGGGAAGAAGCCATCCTCGCCAGCCTGCCGCCCCTGGCGGCGCGGATACTGGAAACCGCCCGGTCCCGCGGACGGGTGGCCATGGCCGAGATGGTCAAGCTGACCGGCGCGAGCCGCAACACCCTGAAGCCGCACTTCCGCGCCCTGGTCCGGAGGGGCCGGCTGAAGGCCCGCGGCAAGGGGCGGGGAGCCTGGTACAGCCTGAAGTGACGCGCCTGCGCACCCTGTCCAGCCGGCTGGGCCTGAACACCACGGCGCCGGGACCATAGGTATGGAGAAACGAAATAAGGATACATGCGGACGGTCGTGATGGAGGAGGATCCAGGCAAGCCCGGCGAACGCAAGAAGGTGGAATCCAACGTCGGCTATTGATCAGGCGGGTGCCGCCGGTTGAAAGAACCGAAAGGTGCTGAAGGAGTGATGATATGCCCAGGAAGACCAGGAAGAAAAGCGGACTGCCATGGCTCCGGTGGGCGCTTCTGGGCGCCGCCGGGGTGGTGGTGATCGAGGCTCTGGGCCTGCTGGGTTGGAAGGTATTTGTGTGGCACACGCTGGGAACGGTGAGGACCAGGGATCCGGGGTTGGTCAAAATCACCCGGGACATCGACGCGCTGCCCGGCTTTTGGCAGCCCAATGTGATGGCGATGGGCAGGACGCTCTTTGTGGATGTTGAAGTGAAGATATCCCCGTCAGGGGATCCGAAGGGGTTTGAGTCCTGCTACAAACAAGTCCTTGGGGTGGTGCAGCGCGACGCGCCGGGCTGGAAGGACTATTCGACGCTGATGATGACGTTTTGCGTCCACGACTATTCGACCGGGGCCACAAGGGTGAAGTGCGCCTCGGTGACGATCGACCCCAGAAACCCGGACAAGGCCAGGATTTACGCCACGCCTTGAAACCGGCGTGGCATTCTCAGGAGTCCCCATGCAGGAGTCAGGGAAAAAACGCCCCCTCGCCCTCGTCACCGGCGCCTCGTCGGGAATCGGGCTGGAGCTGGCCCGGCTGCACGCCAGCCGGGGCGGGGACCTGGTGCTGGTGGCCAGGAGCAGGGACAAGCTGGCCCAGCTGAAGGGTGAGCTGGAGGGCCGGCACGGCGGCAGGGTGACGGTGATGGCCAGGGACCTTTCCAAGCCCGGGGCGGCCAGGCAGGTGTTCGAGGCCGTGAGGGACGCCGGGCTGGAGGTGGACTACCTGGTCAACAACGCCGGCTTCGGCGGCGCCGGGGCCTTCCACGAGCGGCCCTGGGAGGACGACCGGGCCATGATCCGCCTCAACATCCTGGCCCTGACCGGGCTGACCCGGCTCTTTTTGCCGGGCTTCGTGCGGCGCGGCAGCGGCCGGGTGCTCAACGTGTCGTCCACGGCCAGCCTGATGCCCGGGCCCATGCAGGCCGTGTACTTCGCCACCAAGGCCTATGTGACCAGCTTCAGCAACGCCCTGGCCGAGGAGCTGCGAGGCACGGGCGTGACCGTGACGGCCCTGCTCCCCGGGGCCACGGACACGGGCTTCGCCAGGGCGGCGGACCTGGAAAACGCCCCGATTTTCACCAAAATCAAGGCGGCCGGCGCGGCCGGGGTGGCGCGGGCCGGGTACGAGGGCATGCTGAAGGGCCGGCTCAACGTGCTGGCGGGCCTGAGCTTGGGGATGCGGCTGCAGCTGGCCCTGCTTCCCCTGGCTCCCAAGTCCATGGTGCTGCGCCTGGTGCGGCGGCTGCAACAGACGGGGGAATGACGGGCAGCCGGCCCGCCCCTGTGATCCCCCTTTTCCGAGGACCCCATGCGGCCCATCACGCCCCATCTCTGGTTCGACACGCAGGCCCTTGAGGCCGCGGAATTCTACGCCTCGCTGCTGCCGGGCTCGCGCGTGACCTCGCGGTCGCGGCTGAGGGGCACGCCTTCGGGCGACTGCGACCTGGTCTCCTTCGAGATCGGCGGCCAGCCCTTCATGGCCATCAGCGCCGGGCCGGCCTTCCGCTTCAACCCCTCCATCTCCTTCTTCCTCAATTTCGACCCTTCGCGCGATCCCCAGGCCCGCCGCAACCTGGACGCGGCCTGGGAAGGGCTCATCCGGGGAGGCGAGGCCCTGATGCCGCTGGACAAGTACCCCTTCAGCGAGCGTTTCGGCTGGGCGCGCGACCGCTTCGGCCTGACCTGGCAGCTCATCCTTTCGCGGCCCGAGGGCGACCCGCGGCCCTTCGTGGTGCCCTCGCTGATGTTCACCGGCGACCTGGCCGGCAGGGCCGAGGAGGCGCTGGACTTCTACGCCTCGGCCTTCAGGGATTCGCGCCCGGGCGCCCTGCGGCGGCGCGGCCAGGACATGGGGCCGGACAAGGCCGGCAGCCTGATGTTCGGAGACGCCTTTTTCGGCGGCGCCTGGATCGCGGCCATGGACAGCGCGGCGCCCCACGGCTTCGGATTCAACGAGGCCGTGTCCCTGCTGGTGCCCTGCGACACCCAGGACGAGATCGACGCCATGTGGCAACGCCTTTCCGCCGACCCCGAAGGCGGCCAGTGCGGCTGGACCCGCGACCGCTTCGGGGTGTGGTGGCAGGTCTGCCCGGCCGACATGGGCCGGATGCTTGAAAGCCCGGACGAGGAGGCCCGGGACAGGGTCACCCGGGCCTTCCTGAAGATGAAGAAGTTCGACCTGGCCGCCCTGCGGCGGGCCTTTGAAGGGGCCTGAGGCCCCGGGAAAATCCCCCACCAAGGAGGTTTCGCCCATGAGCCCCAAACCCATCGCGGGCCTGGAATCCGCGCCGCCGGCGGTGTCGCGCCGGCTGTTCCTTTTCCTGACGGCCGGGTCCGCGGCCCTGCTGCTGCTGCTGGGCTGGCTGATCTTCGTGCTGCACCCCCTGCCGCCGCGCCGCATCCGCCTGGCCTGCGGGCCGCAAGGCGGGGCCTACGCCACCTACGCCCGGCGCTACCAGCAGCTGCTGGCCAGGCAGGGCGTCCACCTGGACCTGGTGTACACCACCGGCGGCCTGCAGGACCTGAAGCTGCTGAAGGACCCGGGATCGGGCGTGGACCTGGGCTTCGCCAACGGCGGCCTGGCCCCGCAGTCCGAGACGGCCCCGGCCGAGGCCGCCGACGGCCTGGTCTCGCTGGGCACGGTCAGCTACGAGCCCATCTGGTTCTTCACCCGGCACGGCGCCACGGACCGCATCCTGTTCACCATGGCGGGCCGCAGGGTGTCGCTGGGGCCCTGGGGAAGCGACTCGCGCTACCTGGTGTACGAGATCTTCAAGCGCAACCGTCTGAAGCTGAAGGACTACCACTTCCTCGACCTTTCGCCCGAGGCCTCCGCCGACGCCCTGCTGGCCGGCAGGATCGACGCCATGGTGCTGGTCAATTCCTTCGCCTCGCCGCTGGTGCGGCGGCTCATCCGCGCCCCCGGCATCCAGGTGGCGGACTTCTCGCGGGCCGACGCCTACGTGGCGCTTTTTCCCTCGCTCACCAAGCTGACCCTGCCCGAAGGCGTGCTGAGCCTGCGGACGGACCGGCCGCCCCACGACCTGACCCTGCTGGCGGCCAAGACCAGCCTGATCGCCCGCAAGGGCCTCAACCCGGCCCTGCAGTACCTGGTGCTGGAGACGCTCACCGAGGTGCATTCGCGCTCGGGCATCTTCCAGAAGGCCGGCACCTTCCCGGCGCCCGAGGTGCTGGACACCCCCCTGAGCCAGGAGGCCCGCAACTACTACCGCTCGGGCCGGCCCTTCCTGGAGCGCTACCTGCCCTTCTGGCTGGCCGTGCTGCTGGAACAGGCCGCCGTGGTGCTCATCCCGGTGCTGGGGTTGGCCTATCCCCTGGTGAAGGGGCTGATGGCCCTTTACGGCTGGGGCATGCGGCGCAAGATTTTCCTTATCTACGGGGAGCTGCACTGGCTGGAGAGGCAGGTGGAAAAGCTGGGCAAGGCAGGCGCCGTGCCGCCGGCCCTGCTGGAGCGC
>JAJYGY010000350.1 GCA_021790555.1 bacterium | reverse complement strand
TGACTTCGACGCCGTGGTGACCACCTACGGCACCCTGCGCAGGGACATCCTGCTCTTCAAGGACTTCGCCTTCGACTACGTGGTGCTGGACGAGGCCCAGGCTGCCAAGAACGCCGCGTCGGACACCTCCAAGGCCGTGCGGCTGCTCAAGGCCTCGCACCGGCTGGCCCTTTCGGGCACGCCCCTGGAGAACCACCTGGGCGAGCTGTGGACCCTGATGGAGTTCCTCAACCCGGGCATGCTGGGGCGCCTGCCGGCCCTGCAGGCCCTGGGGGCCCCGCGCGAGGAGGCCGAGGCGGCCCGGCCGGCCCTTTCGCGGGCGCTGCGGCCCCTGCTGCTGCGCCGCACCAAGGAGAAGGTGGCGTCGGAGCTCCCCCCCAAGGTGGAGCAGACCCTCTTCTGCGAGCTGGAGGAGGGCCAGCGCCGGCGCTACGAGGAGCTGCGGCGCCAGTACCGCTCGCGCCTGCTGGGCCGGGTGGGGCGCGAGGGCATGGCCAGATCCAAGCTGTTCGTGCTGGAGGCCCTGCTGCGGCTGCGCCAGGCCGCCTGCCATCCCGGCCTGGTGGACAAGGCGGCCCTGGGCGAGCCCTGCGCCAAGCTGGAGGCCCTGCACGCCCGGCTGGACGAGGTGCTTCAGGAGGGCCACAAGGCCCTGGTGTTCTCGCAGTTCACCGGGTTCCTCGGCATGGTGCGCCAGCGCCTGGAGCGCGAGGGAAGGCCCTTCGAATACCTGGACGGACAGACCCGCGAACGCGGCGGGCGGGTGGAGCGATTCCAGACCGACCCGCGCTGCGGCCTGTTCCTGATCAGCCTCAAGGCAGGAGGCCTGGGCCTGAACCTGACCGCGGCCGACTACGTCTTCCTGCTGGACCCCTGGTGGAACCCGGCCGTGGAGGCCCAGGCCGTGGACCGGGCCCACCGCATCGGCCAGGAGCGCCGCGTCTTCGCCTACCGCCTGATCGCCCGCGACACGGTGGAGGAGAAGGTGCTGGAACTGCAGAAGACCAAGCGCCGCCTGGCCGACGATATCCTGAAGGCCGATGAAGGCCTTATCCGCGACCTGGCCCTGGAAGACCTGGAAATGCTTTTCTCCTGAGCCTGGGTGAACTCGGGATTTTTGCTCAATTCAATGATCAGTATTTATAAATTTGATTCTTTTTATATAAAATAATCTATTTGAACTTCGGCCCGGAGCGGGTATGCTTTGGTTATGAGAACGTTCTTTTTAAACAAGAAAAGGCTCTTCCTCGCCTGCGTATTTCTGCTTCTGGCAGCCCCGCGGTCCAGGGCCGCGCTGTGCAAGCGGGTGTTGGCCTATTACACGTCCTGGACCAACGGCAGCTACAACGCCGCCGACATCCCCTACAACGGACTGAGCACGATCTGCCACGCCTTTGTCCTGCCCAACGCCGATGGAAGCCTGAACCTCCCCGCCGGCTTCCTGGAGCCGGCCCTGATCACCGACGCCCACCAGGCCGGGGTGAAGGTCCTGGTTTCGGTGGGGGGTTCGAGCGGGTCGGCCAACTTCCCGGCCATCGCGGATTCGGCCTCCCTGCGTCAGGCCTTCGCCCAGAACGTGGCCAGCTTCTGTTCCGCCCACGGCTACGACGGGGTGGACATCGACTGGGAGTTTCCGGACAACGCCACCAAGACCGCGGATTTCGACCTGCTGGTCGAGGCCATCCGGGCCCAGTTCAACTCGGTCAACCCATCCTGGCAGATCTCGGCCGCGGTCTCGGCGGATTCCTATTACGACACCTTCCTGGACCTGCCCACCCTGTCGAAATACATGAATTTCTTCAACATCATGGTCTACGACTTCTACGGCAGCTGGACCCAGTGTTCCGGCCACAACGCGGCCCTGTTCCAGCCCGGCGCCCAATGGTCCAGCTACCCCGACAAGTTCGGCCTGGCGGCCCTCGACTACTACACCTCGCACGGCGCCCCGGCCGCGCAGATCAACTACGGGCTGCCCTTTTACGGATATGAGTACAACACCGCCAGCCTGTACGGCAGCTGCGGGGGCAATTGCGCGGGCGTGGTCAGCATGCCCTACACGCAGATCGCCCCGCTGGTGGGCAACGGCTGGACGAGGGTCTGGGATTCCACGGCCGATTCGCCCTACCTGGTGGACGGCAACGGGCACACCATCAGCTACGACGACCCGCAGTCCATCGGCGCGAAGGCCGGCTACGTGCTCAACACCTACGGCGTGGGAGGGGTCTTCACCTGGGCCCTCAACGACGATTTCGTGGCCCCCGGCAACCAGCCCCTGCTGGCCGCCATGGACGCCCAGGCCAACGCCTGCAATCCCACGGCCACGCCCAGCCCGGCCTGGTCGCCCACCATCAGCCCCACCTTCACGCCCACGCCCCGGTGCCCGGGCGGCGTGCTGGACGACATGGAAACCGGCGGCGACGTCAACCAGTGGGGGGGATACTGGAACGACTACAACGGCGGGGGAGGCAGTTCCACCGTCAGCCCCAGCCCCTTCACCATGAGTTCGCCCGGGAACCCTTCCGCCTACTGCGCGCGCGTCCAGGGCACCAGCGACGGCATCCACCTGCCGAGCCTGAGCACCGGCCTGAGCGCCTCGGGGGCCGGGGTGGGCGTGGCCGGGTTCAACGCCCTGGCCTTTTCCTTCAAGGGCGACGGCGTCAGCACCTACCGGGTGATGGTGCACTGCACCCAGGAAGGCGCGTCCTGGAACGACTACCAGGCCGACTTCACCCCTCCGGCGGGATGGTCGCGGGTGACCCTGCCCTTCGCCTCCTTCCAGTTTCCGGGCTGGGGCACCTTTTACGCCCAGGACTGGTCTTCCGTCGTTTCCGTGGCCTGGATCAGCCTGGCCACCGGGAGCTACGACTTCAGCGTCGACGACGTGCGGTTCGAGTGCCTGCCGCCTTCGCCCACCCCGACCCGGTCGCCCACGGCGACCCTGTCCCCGAGCAGGACCCCCACGGCCACGCCTTCGCGCACGCCCCTGGCCACGGCCACGGGCACCGCGACCCCGGCGGACACGTCCACGCCGACGCCCACGGCGGCGGTGGCCACGGCCACGGGCACCGCGACCCCGGGGGAGACGTCCACGCCGACGCCCACGACGGCGGTGGCCACGGCCACGGGCACCGTGACCCCGGCGGGGGAGACGTCCACGCCGACGCCCACGACGGCGGCGGTGGCCACGGCCACGGGCACCGTGACCCCGGGGGAGACGTCCACGCCGACGTCCGCCAGGACGGCCGCGGCCACGCGCTCCCCGACACCCCCGGGTTCCACTCCAACGGCCACGCCCACTTCCTGGCCCACGTTCACCTCTCCGTCGGCCACGGCCGCCTCCACCCCGGGTTTCTCCACCACGGGGAGCGGCCCTTCCGGGCACCTCATCCTGAGCTTCTGGCCTGGGCCCGACCCCAATCCCAGGCGCCTGTTCCTGGATTTCTCCGGTTCCGCGGACGCGGTGGAATACCGCCTTTACAGCCAGGCCATGACCTGCCTGGCGCGGGGGCGGGTCCCCGGGAATTACCATGCCGGCTGGAACCAGCTGTGCCTGCCCCGGGGGTTCTGCGCCGGCCTGCCCAACGGGGCCTATTACCTGGTGGTGGAATCCGAACTGGGAGGCCGCTCCTGGCAGGGGCCGGGCCCCGTCCCGGTGGCGATCCTGAAATGATGGGGCCTACCCAAGGGGCCGCCGGAGGTATATACTGGGGTGATTAGGAGGTTCCTGGTGCCCCCACGAAAACGAGTCTCCACCCCGCGCGGGCCCTCCCTGGGTTCCCGCGCCGACACCATCGGCCGCATGGCCTGGATGAGGAGGATCCCGCGGTCCGGGGCCCTGGGCCTTCCGCGCTTCACTTCCTTCAACCTGGAATACAAGGAAAAGTCCAGCCGCTACTCCTTCCCCCGGCACCGCCACGCGGGCCTGTCCGAGCTGTTCTACGTGGACAAGGGGAGGATCTTCGTCGCGGCCGATGGCGGCCCCCGCGTGGAGGTGGGGCAGCGGCGGCTGCTCCTGTTTCTGCCGGGCCAGGCCCACCAGGTGTGGGGGGACCCCCGGTCCCCGGCCAACGTCTTCACCCTTCATTTCGGCTGCGCGGGCCTGACGCG
>JAJYGY010000097.1 GCA_021790555.1 bacterium | reverse complement strand
AACGTGCACTACTTCATCTGCGGGCCCGACCAGATGAACAAGGACATCAGCGCCCTGCTGCTGGAGAAGGGCGTGCCCAAGGAGCGGGTGAAGCTGGAGAACATGGGATTCTGAGGAAGGGGCCCGCATGGCACCCGCGAACGAAGGGACCCGCCGGGGCGGGGAAAAAAGGGGCGGCCTGACGGCCGCCCTTCTCGCGTGGGCCTGGCTGGGCGCGGCCACCTCGGCCCGGGCCCGGCCGGCCCGGGCCGAGGTGGTGGTGGACGTCTGCAGGTTCTCCCGCGCCCGGGCCGGCTTCGAAGAGGCCCGGCGGGCCCTGCGCGGGGCCGACCGGCTGCTGACCCTGCGCTGCGGGCTGCGCGTGCTGGCGGGCCGGTTCGAGACCCTGCCGGTGGGGCCCTTCGACCGCGTGCTGCCGGCGGACCAGGCACGGCGCGACGCCATCCTGGCCGCGCTGACGGCCCCGGTGCGGCGGCGCGAAAGCGGCGACCTGACCCTCTTCCTGGTGGAGGGCACCCGCGACAGCCGCATGAGCTGGGCCGACGTGGCCGTGGTGCCTCCGCGGGAACAGTGCGGCCTGCCGCCCCGGGCCGCCCTGGCGCGTTTCGGGGGCCTGTTCTTCACCGACCTGGCCTGGGACGCCATCCGGGCCCACGACGCCGAGCCGGAGTTCGCGCGGCGGCCCTGGATGGAGATCCTTCCGGCCCACGAGATCGTGCACGCCCTCACCAACATCCGGCATCCCACCGGGTTGCCGCCCGGGAGCCTGATGGCCGACGGCCTGGGAGACATGGGGACTTCCATCGACCCGAAGCTCTGCGGCTGCATGATGGAGTCGCCCTACGTGCGCGCCCTCCCGGCCTCCTCCTCCCCGCGCGCGTCCCTTCCATCCCACAAGGAGTCGCCATGAAAGTGCTCGTCCTGGGTGGCACCGGCCAGATCAGCCGGGGCATCGTCAGGCGCCTGCTGGAAATGAAGGCCCAGGTGACCCTGTTCAACCGGGGAAACCATCCCGAACGGGTTCCCCCGGGCGTGGAGGTGATGGTGGGAGACCGCGACCGCCTGCCGGAAATGGGGGACAGGATCCGCGCGGGCCGCTTCGACGCGGCCGTGGACATGGTCTGCTTCCGTCCGGAACAGGCCCGCCAGGCCGTGGACGCGCTGGGGGGGAGCGTGGGGCACTACGTCTTCTGCTCCACGGTGTGCACCTACGGCACCTATTTTCCGGGCCGGTCGGGCCTGAAGATCCGCGAGGACGATCCCCAGGAGCCGGTCAGCGGGTACGGCCGGGACAAACTGGAATGCGAGAAGGTGTTCTTCGGCGCCCACCGGGCGGGCAGGATGAAGGTGACGGTGTTCCGGCCCTCGTGCACCTACGGCCCGGGAGGCAACCTGATCGACAACCTGGGCTGGGACAGCCCGGCCTGGGACAGGATGGAACGCGGCCTGCCGGTGCTGTGCGCCGACAGCGGCCAGGGGCTGTGGCAGGCCTGCCACGCCGACGACGCGGGGGTGGCCTTCGCCCGGGCGCTGGGGAGGCCGGCCTGCTTTGGAAAGGCCTACAACCTGGTGCACGACGGGGTGATGACCTGGAATGAGTACTACGGCAGGGTGGCCGCCGGCCTGGGGACGCGCGCGCGGATCGTGTACCTGGGCGCCGACGAGATCATCGCCCGCGACCCCGCCCGGTTCTCCGGCCTGGCCGAGATCTTCCGCTTCCACGGGGCCTACGACAACGCGGCCCTGAAGCGCGACGTGCCCGAGTTTCGCCAGGAAGTCCCGCTGGAGCGGGGCTCGCGCGGCCTGATCGAGGACATGAAGCAAAGGGGGATTTTCAGGAAAAGCGAGGACGACCCGCTCTACGCCTCCCTGGTGGAGAAGGCCCTGGAGGCGGGGAAGCCTACTTCTTGAGCCGGTCGAAGAATTCCTTGCGGAACTTGGCCACCTTGGGCGCCACCACGAACTGGCAGTACCCGGCCCCCGGGTTGGCCCGGAAGTATCCCTGGTGGTAGTCTTCGGCCGGGAAAAATTCCTTCAAAGGCGAGATCTCGGTGACGATGGCGCCCCGGTAGAGCCTCTGGTTGAAGTCCTGGACGGCCTGGCGGGCCTCCCTCTCCTGCCCGGCGTCGTGGAAGAAAATGGCCGAACGGTACTGGGTGCCCCGGTCGGCGCCCTGGCGGTCGGGCGTGGTGGGGTCGTGGATGGTGAAGAAGACGTCCAGCAGGCCGCGGTAGGCCACCACCGAGGGATCGAAGCTGAGCTGCACCACTTCGGCGTGGCCGGTGCGGCCCGAGCAGACCTGCTCGTAGGTCGGCCGGGCCAGGCTGCCCCCGCAGTAGCCGGATACCGACTTTTCCACGCCCTTCAGCTGCTCGTACACCGCCTCCAGGCACCAGAAGCATCCCCCGCCCAGCGTCGCCAGTTCCAGTTTTTGCGCCATGACCGACCTCGAAACCGGGAATGTTCCCGCGCCGATTATACCATTGGGCCCGCGGTTTGGGGGAACCGCCCTCCGCCGGAAGCGTTGTGGGAAGGGCGGGTTTTTGATAAGGTGGGCGCGGTTCCCGGAGAATCCCCGCCCTGCCCGCGGGGCCGGAGCCGTTCCTGATTCCGTCCCGGTGCCTCGGGTTTCTTCCCCTCGGGCACGGACATCCATTCGAAGAGGGGGACCCATGTATCTCGACGCCGCGCTCCGCTGGATCCACTACACCTTCGCCATCTTCTGGCTGGCCCAGGTCTATTTCCTCGGTTTCGTCTTCTCCAGCGTGGGACCCTCCCTGGACGAGGAGACGCGCCGCAAGCTGGTGCCCAGGCTGCTTCCCAAGGTGGGCTTCCTTTCCGGCATCGCCAGCCTGGTGGCCGTGGCCAGCGGCCTGTGGCTGATGAAGGACCTCTACGCCGGTCCGGCGGGCATGGCCGCCGCCGGGGGCGCCAGGATGTCCTGGATCAGCCTGGGGGCGGCCCTGGCGCTGGTGATGTTCCTGCTGGGGGTGGCCGTGCAGATGCCCGCCTCGATGAGGATCACCCGGGCCCTGAAGGCGGGCGAGGCGCCCGACCCCGGCGCCATGGGCAAGATGGCCTGGTCCGGGAAGGCCAGCCTGTACCTGAGCACGCCCGTGATCTTCTGCATGATGCTGGGCGCCGGACACGACACCCTGGCCTTCTCCCCGGGCCCCATCCTGTTCGTGCTGGTCTTGTGCGCCGCGGTGACGGCCCTCTTCGGCCTGCTGGCCGCCCGGTTCCAGCCGCGATGAGGGCCCCGCTGCCCCTGGCCCTGCTCGCGGCGGCCCTCCTGGCGCCTCCGTTGTTCGGCCAGGCCGGCCAGTGGGACCAGCTGCCTCCGGCCCACCGGGCCCTGCTTCCCTGGGAGACGGTCAAGGGCTACCGCCTGTTCTTCGACCCCTGGTCGCGCGACCCGCTGAGGCGGTCCCTCAACCTGGCCCTGCCCGAATTCGGCCAAGTGCGCGAAGCCTACCTGCTCATCCGGCCCCTGGCCCCGGCCGGAAAGGCCCAGACCCTGCCCTGGCTGCGGGTGGAGGGGAGGCGCCAGGGCGACTACATCGCCTTCGACTGGGACGGAAGCTACGAGGGCAGGGAGTTCCCCGACCGGGCCTACGAGGCGGACGCCCACCTGTGGCCCGCGGACGGCCCGCCGCGCAGCGTTTCCCTGGTGATCCTGAAGTCGCCCGACCATCCGCGCTTCCTGAAGGTGGGGGGCCAGACGCCGCGGCGCGTGGCCGGCTCCTTTGTGGGGGGCGAATACGTGCCCCAGGAGAGCACGGTGACGGTCTCCAAATCGGCCTATTCGCAGGTCCCCATCCTGGCCAGCGCCTGGCTGCCCGACCTGCCGGGCGCCTTCTCCCTGGCCGGGGTGATGCTCTCCTACCGAAGCGTGGCCGACCAGGACGGAAGGCCCTACAACGGCCTTCGGTCCTGGAACTGCTTCTGCCAGTCCGCCCTGCCCGCCGACAGTCCGGCCCGCAGGAAGGCGCACCAGGTCTTCTGCCAATGGCCCCTGGCCGGCCTCCCGGCCGGCACCTACGACCTGCGGATCTCGTTGTGGCACGCCTTGAGGCGCAAGAGCCTTGAGCCGGTGGACCCCTGCGACGTC
>JAJYGY010000122.1 GCA_021790555.1 bacterium | reverse complement strand
GACACCAGGGCGGGCGCTTTCTGGTTTTTGAAGCCGCCCTTCTTGCCTTATAATTTGGCAGGCCGCCGGGTAACGAACCCGAGCCGCGGTCCTTCCACCACCGGAGCCACGCGATGCCCGATGTGCCGTTCTCCAAGGCGAAAATCCTGATCGTCGACGACGAGCCCGGCATCCGCGACTCGCTGGGCATGCTGCTGGAGGGCGAGTACGAATACCGCGAATGCGTCTCCGGCGAGGAGGCCCTGCGGCTGCTCGCCGAGGACGAGTTCGCCGTGGTGCTGATGGACGTGATGATGCCGGGCATGGGCGGCGAGGAGGCCCTGAAGGCGGTCAAGGCCTCCTACGCCGAGACCGAGGTCATCATGGTCACCGGGGTCACCAGCGTGGAGAAGGCCGTCACCTGCATGAAGAACGGCGCCTACGACTTCCTGACCAAGCCCTGGGACGTGGCCGAGCTGCGCTCCCTGCTGAAGCGGGCCGTGGAAAAATGGCAGCTGACGCGCGAGAACCACCTGTGGCGCCTGCAGCAGAGCGAGACCTCCAAGGCGCCTTCCGCCATTCTGGGCAAGAGCCCGGTGATGCAGCAGCTGCGCGACCGGATCGCCAAGGTGGCCGACTACGACTCCACCATCCTCATCACCGGCGAGAGCGGCACCGGCAAGGAGCTGGTGGCCGCCTCCATCCACTGGCAGAGCGGCCGGCGCGAGGGCCGTTTCGTGGGCATCTCCTGCGCCGCCATCCCGGAAGACCTGGTGGAATCCGAGCTTTTCGGGCACGAAAAGGGCGCCTTCAGCTCGGCCATCTCCACCCGCGTGGGCAAGTTCGAGTACGCCTGCGGGGGCACGCTGTTCCTGGACGACATCTCCACGCTTTCCATGCAGGTGCAGGCCAAGCTGCTGCGGGTGCTGCAGGAAAGGAGCATGACCCGCCTGGGCTCCAACCGGGTCGTGCCGGTGGACGTGCGCCTGATCTCCTCCACCAACCAGAACCTGGAGGCCCTGGTGAAGAAGGGCCTTTTCCGCCAGGACCTCTACTGGCGCATTTCCGGGGTTCCCATCACCCTGCCGCCCCTGCGCGAGAGGGGCAACGACGTGGTGGAGCTGCTGGACGTCTTCATCGCCCGGGTCTGCCAGCGCTACCGGCGCCCCATCCCCAAGATCGGCAAGGAGGTCTACCAGGCCGTGCGCAAGCACACCTTTCCCGGCAACGTGCGCGAGCTGGCCAACCTGGCCGAGACCCTGGTGGTGCTGTGCACCGGAGACGAGGTGGGCATCTCCGCGCTCCCCCTCCAGGTGCTGGTCAACGCCACGGGCAATGAGGGCCGGTTCGACCTGCCACCCATGGAATGGATCACCATGCGCCAGGCCGTGCACGAGTTCGAAAAACAGATTTTGGAAAGGGCCCTCAAGGCCTCCAAGTGGAACCAAAGCATCGCGGCAAAACGCCTGGGAATCCATCGAAATACAGTGCTAAATAAGATAAGGGAATTGAATATAGACGTTCCAACCTGAGAATGCCCAAATAATTGTGCAGTGCACATCCAATTGTGCAATTTGTCAGAATACAGCTTTCTCCTTTAATTATTACCTATTCTCTCGTAGACAGCCCAAAAAAATCAGGGTGCACATTAATCTATGCATTTTAAAAGGTGAAACCTATATATTTTAAATAAAACCACGAAAGACCTTTCTAAACCTATGGTTTTTCCGTGTTCATGAAACCCAGGGCATCCCTCCCCCTGGCTTTGGTTTTGCATCCTGAAAGAGTCAATGCTATCTAAAACTCTTTCAGGAGGCGATTTATGCAGACCCAGGACCAGGCGTCATCCCCCCTCACCATTCCCCCCCAGGTATTGCGGTCTGATAGAGCGGCCTCTTCCATTGACCTGGAAGCTTCCACCTTTGTGCACCTTTTGAGAAACCGGGCCCGCGAACTCGGCCCCAAGACCGCCTTCCGCTTCCTGGGGGACGGGGAAAACGAAAGCGCCTCCCTGACATTCCAACAACTGGACCTCCGCGCCAGGGCCGTGGGCGCCAAGCTCCAGTCCCTCTGCCAACCCAGCGACCGGGTGCTGCTCCTTTACCCGCCCAGCCTGGACTTCATCCCCGCCTTTTTCGGCTGCCTCTACGCCGGGGCCATCGCGGTTCCGGCCTATCCTCCCAAGAACAACCGAAACATGGGCCGGCTTCAGTCCATTGTGGAGGACGCCAAGGCCAGGATCATCCTCACCAATTCCGCCGCGTTTTCCTCCATCCAAAAACTGGTTTCAGGAACACCCGGTCTGGAAAACCTGACCTTGATCAACACCGAGGCACTGGAGGACGGCCTGGCTTCCAACTGGTGGATCCCCCGGGTGGATTCGCAAAGCCTCGCCTTCCTGCAGTACACCTCCGGCTCCACCGGCAATCCCAAGGGCGTGATGGTCAGCCACGGAAACCTGCTGCACAATTCCGCCCTGATCCGGAGCTACTGGAGGTACTCCGATCAAAGCGTGCTGGCGTCCTGGACGCCGGTATTCCACGACCTGGGCCTGATCAACGGGGTGATCCAACCCGTCTATTCCGGCTGCCTGAGCGTGCTGATGCCCCCGGCTTCCTTCCTGCAGAAGCCCTCCCTTTGGCTGAAGGCCATCAGCGACGCCAGGGCCACCAACAGCGGCGGGCCCAACTTCGCCTACGAACTTTGCCTGCAAAAGGTCACCCCGGAGGAGGCCGCCGGACTGGACCTGAGCAGCTGGAAGATCGCCTTCAACGGTGCCGAACCCGTGCTGGCCGACACGCTGCGGAGGTTCGCCGGCAGGTTCTCGGCCCAGGGATTCCGCTGGCAGGCCTTGAACCCGGGCTACGGCCTGGCCGAGTCCACCCTGATGGTGGCGGTGGGGGACCCGGACGCGGGCCCCAGGATCCTGAAGGTGTCGGCCGACCAGCTGCAGAAGAACCGGATCGCGCCCGCGGCCGGGGACGAAAGGGCCGCCGAAATGGTCGGCTGCGGGCCCGTCTGCCACGGGCAGAGGGTCGTGATCGTCAACCCCGAAACCCTGCGGCCCCTCGCCGACGGCGAGATAGGCGAGATCTGGCTGCAAAGCCCCAGCGTGGCCCAGGGCTACTGGGCCAAGGAGGAGCCCACCCGCGAGACCTTCCAGGCCTACCTTCCCGGCCTGGCCGAAGAGCCGGATTCGCTGGCCCGCGGCCCCTACCTGAGGACCGGGGACCTCGGCTTCCTGGACCGCAACGAGATCTTCATCACCGGCAGGCTGAAGGACCTGATCATCATCCGGGGCGCCAACCACTACCCGCAGGACATCGAAGCCTCGGCCCAGAAGGCGCACGCGTCCCTGCGGCCGGGATGCGGATCGGCCTTTTCGGTGGAGGCCGAAGGGGGCGAGAAGCTGGTGTTGGTGCAGGAGCTGGAGCGCCACTCGAAGGACGACCCCGGCGCCATTTTCGGCGCCGTGCGCCGGGCCCTGGCCGAGCAGCACGAGCTTGCCGTCCACGCCATCGTGCTGATCCGCTACGGCAGCCTCCCCAAGACCTCCAGCGGAAAGCTTCAGCGCCGCGCGGCCAAGCGGGCTTTTCTCGGGGACGAACTGGACGTGGTGGCGCGGTGGACTGAAAACGCCTCCGCCGCGCCCTCCGCCGCGCCCCAGGGCCCCCGCGACCTGGGCGCCCCGGACGCGGTGGAAGCCTGGCTGTGCTCACGCCTCGCCGCCCGTTTCGGCCTGGCCCCGGAAGAGGTGAAGCCGGACCAGCCCCTGACCCATTACGGCCTGGATTCGCTGACCACCCTGCAGCTGGCCCACGAAATCCAGTCCGAGCTGGGCGTGGAGATTCCGGTGGGGGAGCTGCTGGAAGGCCCCAGTCCGGCCGGGCTGGCCGGGCGGATCACCCGCCTGCTCGCGGCCCCCGCCCCGGGGCTTCCCCGGGCGGGCCAGGCCGGCAGGGCGGGCCGGGGGGCGCCATCGGCCGGCAGCGGGGTGGCCGCACCCACCCTGGGTGCCCCGCAGACGATCAGGGCCGCGGGCCAGTCGGCGAAGGGCACGCGCACCACCACCCGCTCCCCCCGCCGGCTGAAGGGCAGCGGGGTCTGGGTGCCGCGCACGGGATCCCAGAGTTCGGGCT
>JAJYGY010000311.1 GCA_021790555.1 bacterium | reverse complement strand
GCCACCTTCACTCAGACCTTCAACATCGAGGTCCCCGCCGCGGCCCAGTACAACACCACCTACACCATCGCCGTGGGGGCCACCTCTTCCGGCTACGAGAACGCCAGCGGGGCGGATTCCTATTCCTGCCTGCAGTTCACCACCTGCCCGCCGCCGGCCGGCGGAAACGTGACGGTGAACAAGTCGCTGGACTCGGTCATCACGCCGGGCAAGGAGAACCTCTACTTCATAAACTACAGCTTCCTCAACACCGGCCTGACCAACTACGTGCGCGACACCCTGCCCGCCTGCATGACCCTGGTGGACGAATCCTCGCAACCCTATGACGGGACGGCTCCCGGCATCTCGGGCAACACCATCACCTGGCGGGTGCAGGCGGCCACCGTGACCGCCAAGGTGACGGGAAGCCTCTACGTGGCGGTGGCGGCCTCCCCCGCCTGCGCCGGGGTGGTCTGCAACACGGCCCAGTACAGCACGGACGGGTCCACCTGGGATGTCTCGCCGCCCAACGGCGACGGCGGGGGAGGCTCGGTGTGCGCCACGGTGGGCTCCTCGGCCCTGACCCTTTCGAAGGACGTGCAGAACCTGGGGGGCGTGTCCGTGGCCAACCAGACCCAGGCCAAGGGAAACCAGGTGCAGTACGTGCTGAAATACGACCTGACGGGCGAGCAGCTGCAGTGCTTCGACAGCTTCAATTCCTACGCCGTCAGCGACACGCCGGGCTATTCCACGCCCGACGGCTCCAACCCCTTCGGGTCCTGGTACGGGGTTTCCAACAACAGCACGCCCAACTGGGCCATCGTGCCCGCGGGCGGCATCGTCAATTCCACCCGTTCGGCCGCCTGGACGGGCCAGGACGGGAACTTCCTCTACTACAACAACCAGGGGGCCTACGACGGCCTGCTCAACCACTGCAACGGAAACTTCTGCGGGGGGGAGGTGGTCACCGACGTGGCCTTCATGGACAACGGCAGCACCCAGCAGGACGTGGGCGTGGTGCTGCGCAGCAACGGCGACGCCACGGGCAGCAACACCCTGGACATGTACGACGTCATCCTGTCGGTGGACAAGTTCTCCAACAACCTGTTCAACAACAGCGGCGTGGCCAACACGGCGGTGGCGCCCGGCACCGTCACCTGGGGCAACGACGGCGGGGTGGCCTCGCCGGGCACCGGGCACCTCTTCCTGCAGAAGAACTGGAACACGGCCGAATCCGCCCTCTACGCCAACGGCAACGCCACGGGTTTCGGCACCCTGGCCGAGGACACCGACAGCTACGGCGGCCTGAAGCCGGGCACCTGGTACACCGTCAAGATCCAGGAGATCCCGGCGGCGGCCTGCCAGACGGGCAGCGTCTGCAGCACCACCATCAACGTCAAGTTCTGGCCGGCCGGCCAGCCCGAGCCCACCGGCTGGATGATCAGCTACACCGACAACGCGGCCTTCCCCTGCGGGGCGGCGGCCGGGGCGGCCCCGGGGTACACCCAGTGGTATCCCGGGGTCACCGGCCAGGCCGACTACGAGGCCTGGGACAACTACCGCGTCTACACCAACAACAACCTGGTCAACGCCAGCCTGTGGGACACCGTGCCGTACGGGGTGGAGTTCCAATACGCCACCCCCGCCGCCCAGGCCCAGCCGGCGGTGAACAGCTCGGGGGGCCTGGTGGACTGGAGCTTCGCCGCCAACCTGAACGGCGCGGTGGGGGGATACCTCTACGGCGGCACCGGCGCCTTCACCTGGGTGGGCGTGCTGGACTGCGGCTCGGGCGGACCGGTCACCAACACCGCCAGCATGGGGGCGGACAACCTCGCCGGAGCGGCGGTTTCCAACATGGTGAGCCTCAACGTCTCGGGGTGCGGAAGCCCCACCCCGACCCCCACCGACAGCCCCAGCTCCACGGCCACGCCCACGGTGACGCCCAGCGCCACGCCCACGGCCACGCCCAGCGCCACGCCCACGGCCACCCCCACGGCCAGCCCGACCGACAGCCCCACGGCCACCCCGACGGACAGCCCCAGCCCCACGTCGACCTCCACGCCCACGGACAGCCCCTCGGCCACGGCCACGCCGACGCCGACGGCCACGCCCACGCACAGCCCCAGCCCCAGCGACACTCCCACGCCGACGGCCAGCCCCACGGACACGGCCAGCGCGACCCTGACGGACAGCCCCAGCGCCACGCCCAGCCTCACGGCCACGCCCACGGCCACCCCCAGCTCCACCCCGGCCGCCACCTTCACCGCCACGCCCACGGCCACGGCCAGCGCGACCCTGACGGACAGCCCCACCGCCACGCCCAGCGCCACGCCCAGTTCCACGGCGACGCCGAGCGCCAGCCTCACCGCCACGCCGACTTCGACCCCCAGCGCCACCCGGACGGCCTTCTTCAGCCCCACGGACACGCCCAGCTCCACGGCGACGGCCACTCCCACGCCCAGCTTTTCGGCCACGCCCAGCGCCACCGCCACCTTCAGCGACACGCCCAGCCTGTCGCCCACCGCCACGCGAAGTGACACCCCCAGCCTCACGCCCAGCCCGACCCTGACCGCCACCCGCACGGCGACGCCGACGGCCACGGCCAGCGCCACCCTGACCTCAAGCCCCACGGCCTCGCCCAGCTTCACCGCCACGCCCAGCGCCACGGTGACGCCCACCATCAGCCCCACCTGGACGGCCTCGGCCACGCCCGTGCCCATGCCCTTCCACGTGTCCCTGCAGGTGTACAACACGGCCGGCGAGGTGGTGCGCGGGCTCTACGACGGCGACACCGAGGTGCTGCCCCAGGGCCTCGACCTCAATTCCTCCACGTTGGCGGTGGGCGCGGGCGGCCTCACCGTGGATTTCCCGGGCCTGCTGGCGGACGGATCCAGCAGCCTCACCTGGGACGGGCGCAACAACAACGGCCAGTTCGTGCAGCAGGGGACCTACTACTTCAAGCTGGAGGTCACCGACCCCTGGGGCCGGGTGACGACCTACAGCCAGTCGGTGCAGGCGGTTTCGGCCCAGGGCCAGGACAGCCTGGCCATCTACAATTCCGCCGGGGAGCTGGTGCGGCAGGTGCCGCTCGCCGGGCAGGTCGGGTCCTTCCGCCTTCCGGCGGACACCTATTCGCCCAGCTACGACGCCTCCACGGGCAAGCCCGATTCCTACTTCGTGGTGGACCTCGGATCCGGCCAGGGCGGCAGCACCGTGCCCTACCTCTGGGACGGGAAAAACCAGCAGGGCCAGCCCCTGCAGTCCGGGGTCTACCTGTTCGAGCTGGTGCAGTCCGAGGCCGGCGGCCGCCAGGTGGTTCAGACCCAGGGGGTCACCTACCTGGACAACGGGTCGGGCCTCCCCGGGGGGGTGGTCCTGGCCCCCGATCCGGTGAGGCAGGGCGAGGACCTGCGCCTGTACTACCGTCCCGCGGCCTTCCCGGCCCTGGCCCAGGTGGAACTCTACAACCTGGCCGGGGAGCGGGTGGCGCGCGCGGCCGGAGAAAACGGGAGCGGAATGCTGAGCCTCCCCACCGGCCGCCTGGCCGGGGGCGTGTACCTGGCGGTCTTCGAACTGCGCCAGGGAGGCGACCTGCTGGAAAGGAAGGTCCTCAGGGCCGCCGTCCTGCGCTGACGGCCGGCCGGAGGGCGGCCCGGGACTGTCCCCGGCCCGGAACCCGGTTTCACCATGCTCCACGCGTCCTGGAGGTTCGCATGAGATCCCTTGCCGCGCCGGCCCTGCTGCTGGCCCTGGCAGCCGCGCCCGCCCTGGCCGCGCCGCCGGCCCTGACGGTGCAGGGAAACCGGATCGTCACCATGGACACGGGCTGCCCGGCGCGGCTTTACGGCGTGGACTATTCCGGGCTGGAGTTCAGCCCGGGCGGGGAGGGCCCCTCCACCACGGTGGTGGACGGGGTGACGGTCAACGACGTGGTGGCGGGCGTGCGCGAGGCCGTGACCCAGTGGGGGGCCAACTGCATCCGGCTTCCCCTGAACCAGGACTACTGGTTCGGCATCGGGAACAGCTCGGCCAGCTCGCACGGCTATTCCAGCGTCAGCCGGACGGCCTACCGCGACCTGGTGCTGGACGTGGTCAACTTCTGTTCCCAGAACAACGCCTACGTGGACCTGGACCTGCACTG